>CAIVDX010000657.1 GCA_903904805.1 uncultured Rhodospirillales bacterium | reverse complement strand
GGTAGCCAGACACGAAACGGGCGGCGAGGCCCATATGCCGCAGCAGTTGCACCAGCAGCCAGGCGGAGTCGCGGCAAGACCCCTTGGCCTCGGTGAGCACCTTCTCCGGCGCCCACACGCCCGGTTCCACGCGCACGATATAGGCAATCCGCTCCTGCACGCGGCGATTCACCTCGACGAGCAGATCGATGGTGCGCTCCGCCTTGGTCGGCATCTTCGCCAGCATGGCATCGAACAGCGGTGTGCCGGGCAGCTTCTTGCGGAACGGCGCGAGCTCGCTCTCCAGCACCGGATCATAGGCGAAGGGGAAGCTTTCGGCCTCCGGATCGAGGAAAAAGTCGAACGGGTTGATCGGCGAGAGATCGGCGACCAGGTCGATATTCACCGAAAATTCGCGCAGCCGCTCAGGGAACACCACCCTGGCGAGGTGATTGCCCTGCGGATCCTGCTGCCAGTTGATGAAATGGGCCGCCGGCGTGATCTCCATCGCGTAGGACACGATGGGGGTGCGCGAGTGCGCCGCGGGGCGCAGCCGGATGGTCTGCGGCCCAAGATTCACCACGCGGTCATAATGGTAGCTGGTGCGATGGGTCAGCGCGACGTGCAGGGCCATGGTTCGTTCCGGTTGATCGGCCAAGCGGGGCCGAGACGCGTGAATTCATTCGGGGCGCACATGTGCCGGAACCGGCGCGCGAGGCAAGCGCATCCATCGCCGGCCTGACCTGCCCAACCGTGTGCCGCGGCATGATCTCTGCAATGCAGGTGCCACCGATGCAGGAGACCAATCGATGACCGAGATGCCCGACTGGATGAAACTGATTCCCGAGGCCGACCTGCGCACCTATCGCTCAGGTGGCTTCCTCGGCAGCCAGGCCCGCGGCCGGCGCCCAGGGCTGCTGGTGATCGATTGCAGCTGGTCGTTCTGCGGCCGCGAGGGGCAGTCCCTGGAGGAGGCGATCGCCGAATTCCCCACCGCCTGCGGCCCGGCCGCCTGGCAGGCCCTGCCACGCATCGCCGAGCTGCTCGCCCTGTTCCGTGCCCGCGATCTGCCGGTGATTTTTACCCACGGCAATCCGCCAATGAACAATCATGCGGGCAAGGCCACCAAATCGATCCGCAAGACCGCAATGCCCGCCGACGCCGAGGATTTCCCGCCGATCATCGCCCCGCTGCCCGACGAGTGCATCATCGCAAAGAACAAGGCGAGCACCTTCTTCGGCACCATGCTGGCCACCACCCTGGTGCGCATGGGCGTCGACAGCCTGATCGTCTGCGGTGTGTCCACCTCGGGCTGCGTGCGCGCCTCGGTGGTGGACAGCTTCAGCCATGGCTTCATCACCACCGTCGTCGCCGATGCCTGTTTTGACCGCTCGGAATTCGCCCACGCAGCCAATCTGTTCGATATGGCAGCAAAATATGCCGACGTGGTGGACAGCGGTGACGTGCCGGCGCTGTTGCCGAACCAATAGGCAGGTCCATTTGCACCCCCCGCGTCGACGATGTTAGGCTTTGGTGTTCGCACCCATCAGAGGTGTGGCATGGGGACTACACGCGGACGCGGCTTCGAGCAGGAGCACGCCGATGGATGGATCTCAGATGCTGTCAGGCCATTTCGCGACCGGCGCGATGCCTGATACCATCATCGATATCCGTGCAATCGATAAATCCTTCACCGTGCGCGGGCGGGTCGTGCCGGTCTTCGCGCAGTTTTCATGCGCCATCACCCGCGGCAGTTTCGTCTCGGTGATCGGCCCGTCCGGATGCGGCAAATCCACGCTGCTGCGCCTTCTCGCCGGGCTCGACCGGCCAACTGCCGGAGCTATCCTGTTCGACGGCCAAGCCATCGACGGGCCGCCCCGCGGCATGATCGCGGTATTCCAACAATACGCGAAATCCATTTTCCCCTGGCGCAGTGTGGCCGAGAACGTCGCTTTCGGCATCGATCCGGCGGTCAAACTCTCCGCCGCCGAACGCCGCGCGATGGTTGCCGAGCATCTCGAACTCGTCGGCCTCACCGGCTATGCCGATCATTGGCCCAGCCAGATCTCGGGCGGAATGCAACAGCGCGTCGCCATCGCCCGTGCATTGATCCGCCAGCCCGAGGTGTTGCTGATGGACGAGCCTTTCTCGGCCGTCGATGCAATGACCCGCGCCCTGCTCCAGGACCTGCTGCTCAAAATCTGGCGCACCCGCCCGATCACCATCCTGTTCGTGACACATGATGTGGACGAGGCCGTTCTGCTGTCCGACCGCGTGATCTCGCTGGGGCGCGCGCCGGCCGGCCTGCAGGAGGATGTTGCGATCCATCTGCCGCAGCCCCGTGATCAGATCGAGACTAGGGCTCATCGTGATTTTATCGAACTTCGACAGCGGCTGTTCGCGTCGATCTTCAAGCAGGAACAAAGCAAGTGATGTTCTTTTCTGAAAAAAAGAACCAAAAAACTTTTGCGTGTTTGTCTAGGACAAACTCGTGAAGGCCAGACTGCCTGGATTTCTGCTGATCGCATTTCTGCTTGCGGCTTGGGAGATCTCCAGCGCAACGGAAGTCATTGATCCGGTCTCACTGCCGCGCGTCTCAGCCATCCTCGCATCCTGGTGGAGTTCCATCACGTCGGGCGCGATCGTCGGGGCTGTGCTGCCGACCCTGTGGAGAATACTCGCGGGCTTCACGTTGGCGACACTGGTTGGCGTGCCTGTCGGCCTGCTGATGGGCACCATCCCCTTCGTGTTCCGCCTGCTGGAACCGCTCACCGAATTCATCCGCCCGATCCCATCAGCGGCCTATATCCCGGTCGCCATACTTTTCCTGGGCATCGGCGACGAGATGAAGATCTTCGTGGTGTTTCTCGCCAGCCTGTTCCCCATCCTGCTCAACAGCTTCGCCGGCGTGCGAGGCATCGACCCGGTGCTGATCGACACCGCCCACACATTCGGCACCTCGCGCCTGGCAACGCTGCGCCAGATCGTCCTGCCGGCCGCGCTGCCCTCGATCCTCACCGGCATGCGCATTTCAGTCGGCCTGTGCCTGATCGTCGCTGTCGTCGCCGAGATGATATCGGGCAATTCGGGCATCGGCTATTTCATCCTGAACAACCAACGGATCTTCCGCGTGCCGGAGATGTTCGCCGGCATCTTCACGCTCGGACTGCTCGGCTACCTGATCAATCTTGCGTTCCTGCACATTGAACATTTCCTGCTGCGCTGGCGCACAACAGCGGAGACGATCTGACATGAACTCCGCCATCATCACCGGCGCGGGCAGCGGCATTGGCCTGGGCCTCACACGCCGCATGCTGGCCGATGGCTGGACCGTCGTCGCGGTGGACGTCAATCTCGACGCGCTGGAGAACCACCCTGCCCTGCTGCCACTTCTCGGCGACGTCCGCCTGCCGAGTACAACCCAGGATGCGGCGGTGAAGCTGCTTGCCATCACCGGTAGGATCGATGCTCTGGTGACCTGCGCGGCCATCTATCCGATGGTACCGTTCCTCGATCTTGGTGAAGAAACCTGGGACAACACGTTCAACGTGAATGCGACTGGTGGCCTCTACGCATGCCAGGCCGTGCTGCCCGCGATGCGCGCCCAAGGGGCGGGCGGGATCGTGATGTTCTCCTCCACCCTCGCACGCCATGGCCAGGCCGGCGGCGCCCATTACTGCGCGAGCAAGGGCGCCGTACTCGGCATCGCCCGCTCTCTGGCGCTGGAAACCGCGCAACAGGGCATCCGCGTCAACACCGTCTCGCCGGGCATCACCGACACACCACAGCCGCGGGGCAACATGACTGATGCACAACTTCTCGCCCGCGGCGCCGACAATCCCCTGGGCAGGATTGGCGAAGTTGCCGACATGGTCGAAGCCGTTCTGTTCCTTCTCTCCGACGACGCCAGCTATTTCACCGGCCAGGATATCCGCGTCACCGGCGGGGCGAGGCTGTTCTGATGGAAACGCGCGACATGCTTCTTGTCACCGGCGGCGCTTCAGGCATAGGCGAGGGCGCCGTCCGTCGCCTCTCAGCACGCATGCGCGTCGTCATCGCCGACCGCGACCTTCCACGTGCGGAAAAGCTCAGTGCTGAGCTCAACGCATCCGGCGCGGAGACCTACCCCGTTGAAATGGACGTCACCTCTGGCGCGGCGATCCGACAGACCGTTGCCCGCATCAGCCAGGATATCGGCCCCATCCATCACTTGTTCAGCAACGCCGGCATCAATATTCGCACTCCGGTGGAGGCCATCACGCCGGCGGATTGGGCTGCGATGATGAACACCCATGTCAAAGGTGGCATGATGGTCGCACAGGCGGTGCTGCCCCGCATGGTGGCCGACCGAAAGGGCGGCATCGTCTTCACCTCGTCCGATTTTGCCGTCGTCGGCATGACGAATGGGGTCTCCTACGCCGCCGCGAAAACCGCGCTCTACTCCCTCACCAAATCACTCGCCCTTGAATTTGCCCCCTACGGCATCAGGGTCAATGCGATCGGCCCCGGCCCGATCGATACCCCGCTGCTGCGCGATCGTCCCGCCGCGGAATGGGAGGCGGCACAGGCGCGCTTCATGCAGATCGTGCCGATGAAGCGCATGGGCACACCGGCCGAAATGGGCGCACTGGTGGATTTCCTGCTTTCGGATCGCTCCAGCTACATCACCGGACAATTGCTGCATCCCAATGGCGGCCAGGTGATGTGGTGAGCCCGCGCTTCGGCATCTGGACACCGTTGCCCCACACCATCCGCCCCGAGCCGGAGATGGACCGCGCGATCGCCCGCCTGCGCAGCCCCGGCGGGGAAGGGTCTGACCCGAGCTGGCAAATGGCCATCGACATCATCGCCCGCGCGGAGACGATCGGCTTCGCATCCACGCTGATCGCCGAACGCTGGCTGGGGCCGGATCTGTCCGCCTGGATGCTCTCCGCCGCCATTGCCGCCCGCACCAGCACAATCGAGATCCTCACCGCTATACACCCCGGCACCATCGAGCCCGCACAGGTCGCCAAGATGGGCGCGAGCCTCGATCGCATCAGTGCAGGACGCTTCGCGGTGAATTTGGTGAATGGCTGGTTCGTCGAGGAACTTGCCCTGTTCGGCCAGGGCGCCCTGCTTGACGACCCGGATGCTCGCTATCGTCGGATGGGCGAGTTTCTGCGGGTCATCAGCGCGCTCTGGACCGAGGAATGCGTGAACTTCGACGGCGAGTTCTACAAGCTTTCTGATGCGCGCCTTCCGCTGCGCCCACAGGGCACGCCCCGCCCGCAGATCTACACCGCCAGCCGCAACCCAATCGGGCGCGACATCGTTGCGGGCCTCGCCGATGTCTGGTTCGTCGAAACCCCCACCGGAAACTGGGACTTCGACGAGATTCGCCCGAAACTGGCCGCCACCATCGCCGATATGCGGGCCCGCGCCGAGCGCGCCGGCCGGCCAATGCGCTACGCCATCTCCGCCCACGTGATCTGCGAAGACAGCCTCGGGCAGGCCGACGAGCAGGCCCGTGCGCTCGCCGAGCTGGGCAATCGCGATGCGATTTCGGCGGTGGCCGCCCGTGCGCTCGGCGCCGGTCTGGTCGGCACACCAGCCATCCTTGCCGACAGAATAGGCCAACTCACCGAACTCGGCATTGAGACGATGATGCTGCATTTTCACCCAATGCGCGAGGGAATGGAGCGCTTCGCCTCTCGCGTGATGCCCTATTTCCACGCCCAGGCCGCCTGAAAGGTCCCTTCGAAATGAGCGAAAAATACGATCCATTCGACCTCTACCCCTATCGCGCCATCGTCGATCATCCGCCATTCACTTGGCCGAACAAAGCGCGGATCGCGGTATGGGTGATCCCCAATATCGAACATTTTCATCTCGATCTTTTCCCTAACGCTCCCGATATCCGCAACTACTCGCGCCGTGACTACGGCAACCGAGTCGGCATCTGGCGGATGATGGAGGTGATGTCGAAGCACAAGGTGCGCGGCACAGTGGCGCTCAACGGCGAGGTGGTGGAGCATTATCCACGCATCATGCAGGCCGCCATCGATCTGGGTTGGGAATTCATGGGCCATGGCCTGACCAACTCCACCGTGCTCACCGGTATGGATGCAGAGACAGAACGCCACACCGTGTTCGCAACAAAACATGCGATCGAATCGATGGGCCAGTCGATGAAAGGCTGGCTCGGGCCGGGTCTCACAGAAACCTGGCGCACGCTCGACCTGCTCGCCGAGGCTGGCGCGAGCTATGTGGCGGACTGGGTGCATGATGATCTGCCGGTGAAAATGAGCAACGGGCTGCACACCATTCCCTACAGCCTCGAGCTGAACGACATGCCACTATTCAACAACCCCTCGATCAGCATTGCCGATTTCCACGACCGAATGGTGGATGCGTTCGATGTTCTCTACGAGGAGGGTGCCAAGGCGCCGCGGGTGCTCGGCATCGCGCTCCATCCCTTCCTGATCGGCTCGCCCCACCGCATCCGCTATCTCGATCGCGCACTGGCCCATATGGCGAAGCATGAGGGCGTGTGGTTCGCCACAGGCTCAGAAATCATCTCCCATTACGCCAGCCAGACAGCGGGCTGACGCAACCTTCCATCCTCAGAGGACAGACATGAAACGTTTCGTAGCAATGATGCTCGCCATGCTCGGCTTTTACGCCGCCGACGTGCACGCACAGGACAAACTCACGACCGTGCGCGTCGGCATCCTTAAGATGGCGGCACTGACCGACCCCTACATCGCCCAACAACTTGGCATCTTCAAAAAATATGGGCTCGATGTGCAGATGGTCGAGTTCAATGCCGGCGGTGAAGCAGTCGCCGCCGGCCAGGGCGGCAGCATCGACATCTTCCTCGCCATTCCCGGCACGGTGATGGTGGCCGATGAGCGCGGCTTCGATATGGTGGCAATCTTCCAGAACGAAATCGCCAAGCCCGCGCCCCCGGATTCCGGATCGCTGCAGGTGCGGGTGAACTCTCCGATCCAGTCTCTGCAAGACCTTCGTGGCAAGAAAGTCGTTGTTTCGTCGTTGCATAGCCAGAACGCCGTGTCGCTTCAAACCCTCATCAAGCAGAAAGGCATCAAGCTGGAAGAGATCACCTGGCTTGAGATTCCATTCCCCGCCCAGGCCGACGTACTGCGCAGCGGCCAGGTCGATGCCGTCGCCACCGTCGATCCCTACACCACCCAGCTGCTGACATCCGGCGTTGGCCGCGTCATTGCCTGGTATTATGTCGACTTCCTGCCCAAGCAACCGCTCGGCGCCTGGTTCGCCAAGCGCAGCTATGTCCAAAAGAACCCTGATGTCATCGCCAACTTCAACAAAGCGATCAAGGAGGCGATGGACCACATGAACGAAGACGCTGACCGCGCCCGTGCCGAAGTGGTCGCCTTCACCGGGCTAAATCCGGAGCTGGTGAAAAACATGCCGATGATCGGCTGGGATTACCATGTCAGCATGAAGCGTTGGCAGGAGGTGGTGGACATGATGGTGGCCAGCGGTGAGATGACCAAGCCGCACAAGGCCGAGGAATTCATGGCACCACAGATCCAGCCTTACATAGTCGCTGAATAAGTGCCTTACCCCGCCGGAGAAACCCTCCGGCGGGGTGCCTACCGCGAGGAACCGGGCTGGATCATCCGGCCGAGGGTGAGCAGCGTCTGGTTGACCGCGATCGCGAAGGCGAACAACAATATGATCACCGCCAGAATGCGCGGCAGATCGTCATACTCCACCGCATTTGTAACGACAAAGCCGAGCCCCTGCTTCGCAGCGAACATCTCCCCGATCAAAACGCCAAGCAGAGACAGCGAAAAACCCAATCGTAGCGCCGCGAGCAAGTCAGGCAGCGTCGCCGGGATGAGTATCGTCCACGTTGTCTGCCATGAGCCTAACCGCATGGACCGCGCGCTCCGCAGCAGGATCGGCTTGATGTTGCGCACTGCGGCCATCACGATCAATGCCACCGGGATCAGCCCGTGCATTGCGCCAAATGCCACCTTGGCCGAGATACCCAGCCCGAAGATCAGCAAAACCAATGGATAGAGCGTCACTTTGGGCAAAGCGTAAAGTGAGACCAGAATCGGCTCCGCCACGTCGCCCGCCACCCGTGCCGCGCCCAGCACCAGGCCAAGACCTGCACCGCCCAGCATCGATAGCACCACCGAATAGCCCAGCGCATGCAGCGTCGCCCCCACATGGCCGCGGAACTCCTCCTCGCCCAACAGTCGGAGCAGAGTTCCAACGCTCTGCACCGGCGACGCCAACGAGCGCGCGCCGACCGAAAGGCTCGCGATCTCCCAGAGAGCGGTCAGCGCAATCACCACGCCAAGCGTGTCCGCGTGGCGCCTCATCGCCGCCGCCTGGCCGCCAGGCTCTGATCCCAGCCATGGAGCATCGCGTTGATGCCACCGACCACCAACACCACCAGCAGCATCAGCGCGTACATCGTTCTGTTATTAAATTCGTTGTAGGCGTTGGCGATCGCATAGCCGAGCCCCTCGCCAGAGAGAATGAATTCCGATGCAATCACACCGATAAAGCCATAGGCCACCGCCAGCTTCACGCCTGAGAAGAGTTGGGGAGCAGCCGAGGGCAGCACGATCCGCCAGGTGCGGGATACCCAGCCCATGCGCATCACCAACCCCGTGCGATGCAACGCACGTGGCACCTGATCAAGTCCGCTGATGGTGGCGATTATCATCACAACCGATGCGCTCATCACCGCAATGGCGATAATCGCTGTGTGGCCGACGCCGAGAAACACGATCATGACGGGATAGAACAGAAAGGTCGGCACCGCGTAGTAGCTCGCGAGCAAAGGATCGAATGCGTGGCGGAGCCTCGGCAGAGCATGCAAAGTGGCGCCCATCAAAAATCCGCCGAGCACGGCAATGACCGTTGCGACCAAAACCGACCCAAGAGTCGAATAGATCGCCTCCCGCATCGACGCGATGCCAAGCAGGCGCCACAGATTGGTCGCCATCGCACTCGGCGCGATCATCACGGTGCGTGCGATGATGCCGCGCTGGCAGGCAAGTTCGAGGGCGAGCACGAACAGCGCGATCACGCTCAATCGGATCAGCCCCACCTTAGACAAGGGCAACCGACTTGATGGATTCCTCGCGTAGCCGGGACCAGAGTCTCGCATTGATCGCGCCGAACGCAGGATCGGCGACAATGCGGCTGTCACGCTCCTCCGGCCAGCCGGTCTGAATGAGATCAACGAGGCAGCCAGGGCGCGCGGACATCACGCCCACACGGTCAGACAGCATCGCCGCCTCGTCCAGCGAGTGGGTGATCAACAGCACGGTGGCACGGGTCTCACGCCAGAGCTTTAGCAACTCGTCCCCCATCAACAAACGTGTCTGTTGATCCAGCGCACCAAATGGTTCGTCTAGCAAAATAAATCGCGGCTGCATCACCAGCGTGCGGGCAATGCACACGCGCTGGCGCATCCCGCCCGAAAGTTGCGCGGGATAGGCGTCTGCGAAATCGCGCAGGCCCATGAAGCCAACCGCATAGGCCACACGACGCGTGATCTCAGCCGGATCCATCCCCGCGCGGCGCAGGCCAAATGCGATGTTGTCCGCCACACTCAACCACGGAAACGAGGCATCCTCCTGGAACACCACGCCAACTCCATCCGGCACGCCGTCGATCGGCCTGCCTTCGAACGATGCCGAGCCAGCCGAAGGCTTCGCCAGCCCCGCAAACACGTCGAGTAACGTTGACTTGCCGCAGCCGGACGGGCCGACCACGGAGAAGAACTCCCCGCGGATAAGGTCGAAGCTGACCGGGCCGAGCGCATGCACCGGGCGCTTGCCTGGATAGACGCGGGTGACATCAGCCAGCCGCGCATGGACGGCCGCAGCGATCATGAATGCGGCTTCAGATCATCCGGCAGATAGCGCTGATCGAGCAGCTTACCCCAATCCGGTGGTGTATCGATTTCACCGACAAGTTTGAGGCCCTCGGCGAAACGATCGAGTTCGACCTGCACAAAATTTCCCTCGCTCCACATCTTGCCGGCGATCATGTTGCGCTCGGCCTCGTGCGCAACTTCAGGAGGAACCTTGAAATATTTCGTCAGAATCGGCTCGGCCATTGGCGGGTCCGCGTAGATCGCCTTCACCCCTGCGCGGCGGCCGGCGATGATTGCGCGAATCTGGTCAGGATGCGCTTTGGCAAATTCACTTGTGGTAACACCAACAAGCGTAACCATCGGTGGCAGCACATCCACCGCCTCAAACACCGTGCGATAACGATCCCGGCGCATGATCGACAGCGGCTGGATCAACGACGCTGCAACAACTGCGTCGTGATCAAGCATCGTGAGCCCTTGGCCATAGCCTCCGGCCGCAACGCGCGTCGTCCCTGCGGGGTCAAAGCCCTTCGCCTTCAGCGCCATCTGCAGCACCATGTCTGACGCGCCGCGCGGCGAGGTGATGGCAACCTTTTTCCCGACCAGGTCGGCGATGCTCTTGATCGGCGAATCAGGCAACGTCACCACTGAGGATTCGGCCATACTGAGGCTGCCGACATTGACGATGATGATGTCGAGCCCCTCGCGCTGCGCCGCCATCGCCGCAGCCAAAGCGACCTCACCATAGGGAAACGGGCTCGCCAGCATGTTGCGAACCGTGGTGCCACCACCGCCGGAGCCAATCACCCCAGTAACGTCGATGCCGGCCTTTTGAAACAGCCGCTGCTCAAGTGCGACAGCATAGGGCAGGCCGGTCAGGCTGTTTCCCCATTGCGTCACAGAGATTTCCACCGCGCGGGCAAAGCCCGGCGCGAATGCCAGACACGCCACCAACAGCCAACGCAGCATCACACCCTCCTGATTTTCAATGACCGCCCGCACCCGACCGCTGCGAGACATGCCACGGCAAGGCCGCATGCTCCGCCCACTCGAGGAAATAAAACAGAATCGTGCCGATGACCGACAGGATCAGCAATGCCGCAAACACGCGCGTCGTCTCGAATGCCCCCTGCGACGACATGATCACATAGCCCAACCCCTTCTGCGAGGCGACGAACTCACCGGTGATCGTGCCCACCAGCGACAGCGCGATCCCCACCTTCATGCCGGAAAAGATGGCCGGCAATGCTCCGGGAAAGCGGATCTTCAAAAGCATTTTCAGTTGCGACCCCTTCAATGTGCGGCCAAGCGCCAGCATGTCTGGATCGACGGTGCGCAACCCCAGTACGGCATCGATCACAATCGCAAAGATGGCAATCAGAAACGCCATGCCGATCTTCGATTGCGGGCCAGTGCCAAGCCATAAGATGAACACCGGTGCGAGCGCAATCTTCGGGATTGCGTTGAGTGCGACCAGCGGCGTGTAGAGCAGAACCTCAAGCAATCGCGAATAGACAATACCGATCGCTAACACGACACCAATCACCACAGCCATCACGAACCCGACCAATGTGTTCGACAGCGTATACCAACTATTGCCCACATAAAGTTCGGGATCATCGATCAGCTCGGCGAAAATCATGCTCGGTGAGGGTAGCACCAGTGGAGAAGGATGGAGCACGCGGCACGCGATTTCCCAGATTGCCAGAAGCGCCGCGAAGACCAGAACAACAGGCGGTTGTCGGTTCGGCGTGTCGCTCATGCCGCACCACGCGCGGCAAATGCACCAGTGGATTCAAATATCTCACGGATATAACGCGTCATGCGCGCGAACTCTGGCTCCTCGCGCACCGATAGAGGACGAGGGCGTGGAAAATCAATGTCGATCACTTCGACAACGCGGCCAGGTCGCGCGGCCATCACCACGATCTTGTCAGAGAGCAAGATCGCCTCGGGAATGGAATGAGTGACGAACAGCACCGTCTTGCGTGTGCGCATCCAGGTCTTCTGCAACTCCATGTTCAGCTCGTCGCGCGTGAACGCATCCAACGCACCGAAAGGTTCATCCATCAGCAGCAGTTGGGGGTCGGTCAGCAGCGCGCGGCAGATCGACGCGCGCTGGCGCATGCCGCCGGACAGTTCCCAGGGGTAGCGGTCGGCAAATTCGCCGATCCCGAACAAATTCAGCAGATCGCGCGCCTTCGGCAAATACTCGCTGCGCGGGAGATTGAGGAACTCTACCGGCAGCATGACATTGTTCAAGATGCTGCGCCAATCCATCAAAACGTCGCGCTGAAACACCATGCCCAATCCGTCCGGAGTGCCGTCCATCGCCCGGCCGCCGATGGAGATGCTGCCTGCGCTGGGCTTTTCCACACCGGATACAATTTTCAGCAGCGTGCTCTTGCCGCAACCGGAGGGCCCGAGCAGCGAAATGAAGGAACCCCGCGGCAACTCCAGATCAAGCGTGGACAAGGCAAGCACATCGCCGCGCGGCGATTTGTAGGTCTTGCTGAGCCCGGCGATGGAAACATGCGCCGGGGCCGCCGTGTCAGACATCAGCCGATCCCGGAAATCTGCTTCACAATGGTGGGATCGATATAGGCGTTGGTGTAGAAGTCACTGGGTTTAAACCCTGCGGCGATTGTGCCGGCATCAACAAGATCGCCAATTGTGCCGTTCCAATCGACATCGCTCTGCGGACCGATACCAAGATTTTTAGTCGCTTCCGTATAAAAGAACGGCCGATATTCCTCGAGTTCGCCGCGCATCACCTTTGAGTTCTCCGGCGATTGCGGCCGCGCCAATAGCGTCACGTCAACCGATTCCTGCTCATGCCCCGCCAGAATATAGGTCCAGGCGCCGCAAATCACCGAGGTGAAACGTTTGATCGCATCGCCCCGCTTGGCGAGAATATCGGTGTTCACCACCAGGCCCGCGCCCGGCAGGTTCATGCCATAATCTGCGAACAACACGCCATCGGACGGGCGCTTATCCTCCATCAGAGGCAGGAAAAACGGCACCGCCGTGACCACAGAATCTGCCTTCGATGTCGCATACATTGATGCCTTCGCTGACCCGTCGACATTGAGCAGATCAAGATCGGACAGCTTGATTCCATTCTTTTTAAAGAACGGTGCCATGAACGGCCCCTCCAGCGACCCGGCGGTATAGACCACCTTCTTGCCAACCAGATCCGACGGCTTCTTCCATCCGGAACCGCGTGGCACCAGAAAGCCGGTGTCGCTCTTGCGTGAGAAGCCGGCAACAGAGGTGACTTTCAGGCCCTTGGCCTTCCCCAGCGCCATCGGCGCCAGAGCCGCAAGACCGATATCGAACTGGCCATTGCCAACCAGGTTTGCCGTGGTGGCAGAGCCATTGCCGTCCTCGATGGTCACATCAAGATCAGCCTGCTTGAACCACCCCTTCGCTGCGGCAAGGAAAAACGCCGTATGCAGCGCATGGGTCGACCAATCCAGCCGCACGGTGAAGGGCTCGGCAGCGCGCACCGAGCGCAGCGGCGAGGCCGCCATACCAGCGGCGACGCCCGACGTCAGCAACATCCGCCGGCGCGAGACGCCGACAACGGTTTCAACAAGAGCCATGGAAACCTCCAGATCAGATCAATTGAAGTCTAACCGTGCAAAAGACAGGCCGACAAGCAGTGGTCGCGAGAATTCAATCCTCGCGTGCATTTTCGTCGACCGGCGGCAACTTTGGGGGCGGCAGACGGCCGGAAAAGGCCATCGCTGCAGCCAACAGCCGCATATCATCGCCCCACCGCGCCACCAGTTGCACGCCCAACGGCGCACCATTGGCAGCGAGGCCAGCGGGAATTGCGATCGCCGGGTGCCCGGAGAGATCAAACAGCGACAGATAGGCGGTCCAATCCGCGCGCAGATCGCCTGCCTCAGCGCCATCAATCATCAGCGGCGCAGTGGGATCG
>CAIVDX010000656.1 GCA_903904805.1 uncultured Rhodospirillales bacterium | reverse complement strand
GGGGTGACGCTGAAGCTGCGCGCCTCGGCCACGCCGGGGGATTATACCAATGACAAGGGCGAGACGATCCGCGCCACCGCGCCGCATATCCATGACCGGGTGCGCTGGACCGCGCCGATCCATGCCGAGGATTTCCGCGCCCTGGCGAGCGTGACCAAAGTGATGCCGAAGGTCACCATTCCTTCGCCGATGGTGCTGCATTATTTCGGTGGGCGCGAGGGGATCAGCAGGACGGCCTATCCCGATCTTGACCTTTTCTGGTCGGACATTGTCGACGCTTTTCGGCGCGAGATCGGTGCGCTGTATGAGGCGGGTTGCCGCTATGTGCAGATCGATGAGACGGCGGTGGCGAAGTTCGGCGATCCGAAGATTCAGGCGGTGCTGGCCAGCCGCGGCGATGATTGGCGCGATCTGCTGAAGCTCTACACCAGCGTGCTGAACGCGGTGGTGGCGGACAAGCCGGCGGGGATGCACATCGCGCTGCATTCCTGTCGCGGCAACTCGGCCGGCCATTGGCAGGCGCAGGGCGGCTACGATCTGGTGGCGGAGACGGTGTTCGGCACGTTCAACGTCGATTCATTCTTCCTGGAGTACGACAGCCCGCGGGCGGGGGATTTCTCGCCGCTGCGCTTCGTGCCGAAGGACAAGACGGTGGTGCTCGGGCTGATCTCCACCAAATCGCCCGTGCTGGAGGCGATGGACGTGCTGGAGGCGCGGGTTGCAGCGGCGACCGCCTATATCGACCACGACCAGCTGTGCATCAGCCCGCAATGCGGTTTCGCCAGCTCGATGGTCGGCAACGACATCAGCTGGGAGGAGCAGGAGGCCAAGCTGCACCTGGTGGTAGCCGCGGCGGTGAAATTCTGGCCATCATAGGCAAGTTGAGGAGGGGCGGATGGACCATGTGATCGAACAACTCGCGGCGAGCCTGCGCACCGCGGAGGCGACCCGCACGCCGATCGGCCCCATCGCGGCCGCGTTGCCGGTGACCGATATCGCGCATGCCTATGCGGTGCAGACCGCCAACACGCGGGCCGCGCTGGTGGCCGGGCGGCGGCTGGTGGGGCGCAAGATCGGGCTCACATCGGTGGCGGTGCAGAAGCAGCTTGGGGTGGACCAGCCGGATTACGGCATGCTGTTCGCCGACATGGAGGTGGCCGATGGCGACATCATCGCGCCGGGCACGCTGATCCAGCCGAAGGTGGAGGCGGAGATCATCTTCATCATGGCCGACACGCTGGATCATCCCGATCCGAGCTCGGCCGAGGTGCTGGATGCCATCGGCTGGGTGGTGCCGGCGCTGGAGATCGTGGATTCGCGCATCGAGAACTGGAAGATTTCCATCCATGACACGATCGCCGACAATGCCTCCTCGGCGCGCTTCGTGCTGGGCGGGCCGGCGCGGCTGGCAGCCGAGCTTGATCTGCGGCTGTGCGGGATGATGCTGGAGCGCAATGGCGATCCGAGCAGCTTCGGTGCGGGGGCGGCCTGCATGGGCAATCCGCTGCATGCGGTGCGCTGGGTGGCCGGCGTGATGGCGCGGCTGGGCCATCCGTTGCAGGCGGGGGATATTGTGCTGTCCGGCGCGCTGGGGCCGATGGTGGCGGCGGCACCGGGCGATCAGTTCACCGCGAAGATCGGCGGGCTGGGGGCGGTTTCGGTGCGGTTCGGCAAGGAGTGATCTGATGGCGAAGACCAAAGTTGCGATCATCGGGTCCGGCAATATCGGCACCGATCTGATGATCAAGATCATGCGTCATTCCGATGTGCTGGAGATGGCGGCGATGGTGGGGGTGGATCCCGCCTCGGAGGGCCTGGCGCGCGCGGCGCGGCTGGGGGTGTTTGCCACCCATGAGGGGCTGGAGGGGCTGAAGGCCAATCCGATTTATCGCGATATCGATCTGGTGTTCGATGCGACATCCGCGCGGGCCCATGTGGCGCATGCGAAAGTTCTTGAGTCGGACGGCAAGATCGCCATCGATCTGACGCCGGCGGCGGTGGGGCCCTATGTGGTGCCGGCGGTGAATCTCGATCTGCACCCGGGCGCGCGCAATCTGAACATGGTGACCTGCGGCGGGCAGGCGACGATCCCGATCGTGGCGGCGGTGTCGTCCGTGGCCAAGGTGAAATATGCCGAGATCGTGGCGTCCATCGCGTCAAAATCCGCTGGCCCTGGCACGCGGGCGAACATCGACGAGTTCACCGAGACCACCGCGCGGGCGATCGAGCAGGTGGGTGGGGCGGCACTGGGCAAGGCGCTGATCATTCTCAACCCGGCCGAGCCGCCGGTGATGATGCGTGATACCATCTATTGTTTGGCGGACACCGATGACGACGCGGCGGTGCGCGCGGCGATCGAGGCGATGGTGGCGAAGGTGCAGGCCTATGTGCCTGGCTATCGGCTGAAGCAGGAGGTGCAGTTCGAGCGAATCCCGCATAATCACCCGATCCGCCTGCCTGGTCAGGATCATGGCAGCACGGGACTGAAGGTGTCGGTGTTCCTCGAGGTTGAGGGGGCGGCGCATTATCTGCCGAGCTATGCCGGCAATCTGGATATCATGACCTCGGCGGCGCGGGCCGCGGCCGAGCGGATCGTTGCCCTGCAGAAGGAGCCGGCGTGATGGACAAGCTGTATGTGCAGGATGTGACGCTGCGCGATGGCATGCATGCCATCCGGCATCAATATGGGTTGGATCACGTGATCAAGATCGCGACCGCGCTGGATCGCGCCGGCGTGTCGGCGATCGAGATCGCGCATGGCGATGGGCTCGCCGGGTCGAGCTTCAATTACGGCTTTGGCAAGCATGATGATCTGGACTGGATTGCTGCTGTTGCGGACTCGCTGAAGCAGGCGGTGCTGACGACGCTGCTGATCCCGGGGATCGGCACCATTCATGATCTGAAACATTCCTACCAGGCCGGTGCGCGTTCGGTGCGGGTGGCGACGCATTGCACCGAGGCCGACATTTCGCGCCAGCATATCGAGGCGGCGCGGGCGATCGGGATGGATGTGTCGGGCTTTCTGATGATGGCGCATATGTTGCCGCCGGACGAGCTGGCCGAGCAGGCTGTCCTGATGGAATCCTATGGCGCGCACTGCGTCTATTGCACCGACAGTGCGGGGGCGCTGACGATGAACGGCGCGCGGGATCGCATCAGCGCGCTGCGCGCCGCACTGCGGCCGGAGACCCAGGTGGGCATTCATGCGCATCATAATCTCTCGCTGGGGGTTGCGATTTCCGTTGTGGCCATCGAGGCCGGGGCGCATCGCATCGATGCGTCGCTGGCCGGGATGGGGGCGGGGGCGGGCAATGCGCCGCTGGAGGTGTTCGCGGCCGTTGCCGACCGGATGGGCTGGAACCATGGCTGCGATACGTTCGCGTTGATGGATGCGGCGGAGGATCTGGTGCGGACGTTGCTGGATCGGCCGGTGCG
>CAIVDX010000655.1 GCA_903904805.1 uncultured Rhodospirillales bacterium | reverse complement strand
TGCGCGAGGGCTTGCAGGAATTCGTCGAACCTCTTCTCCCGTCGGCTTTCGTACAGCAGGGCCAGAAACCCCACGCCGTTGCGAGGGATATCGAAACAGGCGATGGCGTCGCGAAAGCGCGCGGGATCTTGCCGCAGCGCGGTGCCGATCTCACCGATCGAGCCGGCCGGCATGCTGATATCGAAACGTTCGCGATTGACCAACGTCACCAACGGCTCGGCGGTGGTAGCATAGGCAAGGTCCTGATACACGGCGGTTTTGGGCAAGTCGCGTGCTTCTGCGCTGGCATAGGGCAGCGCATGGCCGTCGCGCACCAGGCCCATTTGCAGATCCATCCCCGAACTCCAGAAGAGGTCGACTTCCGGATTACGTGAAGCGATATCTGCCAGAAAGCGCGTGTGCAAATCGGTACTGATACCGCCGTGGAAATCGATAGCAATATGCGGATAGCGCGCCTTGAACCCGTCGAGCACCCCGGGGCAAAGCCCCGCCGGGATGGCGGAATAGATGACGAGCCGGTTCTCGGGGGCGGTGGTGTTGCTCGCTGTGCTGCTCATGGGGAGACGAGGCTCAATTCCGTCTGCGATGTGCCCGCGCGGAGGTGGAAAGCGCTGGGCGAAGCCTAGCGCGTGAGCGGTATAATGTCCAGAATGGCGGGATTTATTTAATTCCCCTTTCCGGCCCCGCTACCCCACGGCGCGCGGCGGCCGATCCATGCCTTGCGTCGATTCTGCCACGCGCTTGCTGATTTCGCGTGCCGCGCGCTTCACGGCGATGACCACTTTGGGAAAATCCTCGTCGGGCAGATCCTCTTTCAACGAGGAGACGCCCACGCTGCCAAGGATGAGCTGCTCGCTGTTGAACACCGGCGCGTAGATGCCCACCACGCCGGGCCGGAATTCGCCGCAGGTTTGCACGAAACCATCCTTGCGATACTGGGCGAGCTTGTCCTTGAACGCATCCCAGTCGTTACCGAGATTCGCCTTGGCGATGGTGTCTTGGTTACGCGAAAATATGGTGCGCAACTGATGGATGGGCAGATAAGGCAGGATCACCTTGGAGGCGGCACCGAAAAACAGCGGCCGGCGCTGGCCGCGGCTGAACATATGCTCTGGGCTGAACGGCGCGAGGCATTCGTGCACGCATAGGATGGTGTTGCTGAACAGCATGCAGAGCAGCGCGGAATGGCCGGTTGCTTCCACCAGCCGTTGCAGCACGCTGTTGCCGGCCTGGTACAGCGGATCGCAGGTGCGGATCTGCAAATCCAGTTCCACCACGCGCGGGCCCAGCACATAATAGCCATTGCCGACCGCGCCGATCAGCCCGGCCTTGTGCAGGCCCTTGATGTAGCGATACGCGGTGGAACGGGATGTGCCCAGGCTTTCGATCAGCGCGTTCGTTGACCATGTCGGCGTTTCCGGGGTGAAATGATCGAGGATGCTAAGCATCTTCGAGAGGCTGCTGCCGCCCTTCTCGTCGGTGGCTTTGCGGCTCGCTTTCGCCGCCGCGGCATGCTGGCCGCGCGGCTCTTTCACGGATTTGATCTGCTTCGGCTGAACGCGAGGTACTGCCATCCGCTATCCGCCCATGACGTCGCCACGATCAGACCATGCGTTGGCCGGAGCGGGGGACTTTTCAGATGCAATCGTCGTCATAGGCAATCCACATTCGGCTGGGTTCGATATTTGTTTCAGAACTATCCCATCAGTCAAGGTTCAAAAATTGTGCCCGGGGGAGGTGGCGGAATTGTTGCGCCGCCATCCCGTTTCACGAGGGATCGGCGGCTTGCAAATACCGACAAAATGCGATGTGCTGGCGACACGCCCCAAGACAAAACCTGCCGGGGCTAACGCGAACTGGAAGGCCCATAAACATGAGCCATCACGCACGCCCCGCGCCCGATATCGCGCTGACCGACATCGCCGATTACGTCACCGGCTATCAGATTCACGACGATTTCGCTTACCGGCTTGCGCGCGCCAGTTTGATGGACGCGGTCGGCTGCGCAATAGAGGCTCTGAACTTTCCCGATTGCACCAAGCTGCTCGGGCCGGTGGTGCCGGGCATGACATGCGCGGGCGGCGCACGGGTGCCGGGCACGCGGCTGGAGCTCGATCCCGTGACCGCCGCGTTCAATATCGCGACGATGATCCGTTGGGTGGATTTCAATGACGGGCTGACGACCGATCAAGGCGGCCATCCCTCCGACAATCTTGGCGGCATCCTGGCACTCGCGGACTATCTCAGCCGCGCGCGCCGGGCCAAGGGTGAGCCGCCGCTGCTGATGAGCGACGTGCTGACAGCGTTGATAAAAGCGTACGAGATTCAGGGCGTGCTGTCGATGGCGAATCAATTCGTCCGACGCGGCTACGACTATTTGGTGCTGGCCAAAGTGGCGCTGGCGGCGATGGCGACGCAGATGCTGGGCGGCACACGGGATCAAATCGTCAATGCCGTCTCCAATGCCTGGGCCGATGGTGTGTGCCTGACGATCTATCGCCAGGGCAACAATACCGGCCCGCGCAAAAGCTGGGCGGGCGGGGACGCGGCGGCGCGGGCAATCCATCTCGCACTGATGGCGGTCAAGGGGGACAT
>CAIVDX010000654.1 GCA_903904805.1 uncultured Rhodospirillales bacterium | reverse complement strand
TCCGCATCACCACCTCCACCGCGCTGATCCTGCTGGTGTCCGCCGAAATGATCGGCGCGCAATTCGGCATCGGCGCCTTTGTGCTGCAGGCCGGCAACCTGATGCAGACGGATCAGCTGCTTGCTGGAGTGGCGGTGCTTTCCATGCTGGGGCTGGTGATCAGCGCTGTGCTCTCTCGGCTGGAGCGGCATTTCCTGCGCTGGCGGTGAGGCGGACAGGGTCTTCTTTGCAAAGAAGAAGCAACAAACTTTTGGAATTTGGCACCGTGCGTGGGCATCGCCGGCCGCACATCACCCGCCATGCGGTTGCCTTCCGCCCGCGCTGCGGGCAAGGTCCGCCGCAGAAAAGGGAGGCCCCAATGGCACTGAGCGAACGCAAGAACACCCCGGTTTCCGACGCCGAGCTGAACCGCCGCTGGGCGCTTGCCCGCGGGGTGATGGAAGAGAACAAGGTCGATGTCCTGCTCATGCAGAACAACAACGACCATATGGGCGGCTATGTCCGCTGGTTCACCGATGTGCCGGCCACCAACGGCTACCCCGTCTCCATCGTCTTCCCGCGCGACGGCCAGATGTCCCTCGTTCGCCAGGGCCCGTTCGGCCTCGCGCGTGAGCTGCCCGGCGGCAGTGACGGCGTGCTGCGCGGCGTCGCCAAGCTCTACGGCACGCCCAGCTACGCCTCCGCCCCCTACACCCGCGACTATGACCCTGAATTGCTGATCGAGGCCCTGCGCCCCTACGCGAAAGCCACCATCGGCCTGCTCGGCACCTACCAGATGTCGTTCGCCCTGGTGGACTACATGAAGCGTCATTTGCCGGAAGCCAAGTTCGTCGATCTCAGCGAGGAGATCGACATGGTGAAGGTCATCAAGTCGCCCGAGGAAATGGAGTTGTGCATCCGCACCGCCCATGTGCAGGACGGCGCGATGAAGGCCGCCTTTGACGCGCTGCGCCCGGGCATGACCGACAGCGAGGTTGCCGCGGTGGCGCAGCTGTACTGCCACCAGCACGGCACGGAGATGGGCATCTATCTCTGCGCCTCCTGGACCCCGGGCACGCCCAGCCATTTCGGCGGCTGGCATGTCGGCAGCCGGGTGATGCAGAAGGGTGACGTGTTCAGCCTGCTGGTGGAAACCAACGGGCCGGGCGGCATGTATTGCGAACTCGGCCGCAACGCCGTGCTCGGCCGCGCCAGCCAGGCGATGAAGGACGAGCACGCCTTCACGCTCGAAGCGCGCCGCTTCACCAACGCGCTGCTGCAGCCGGGCACCAAATGCAGCGACATCTGGAACGAATACAACGCCTTCATGGTTCGCAACGGCCGCCCCCCGGAGAGCCGCCTCTACTGCCACGGCCAGGGCTACGACCTGGTGGAGCGCCCGCTCATCCGCAAGGACGAGTCGATGACGATCCAAAAGGACATGAACATCGTGGTCCACCCCACCTACCAGAAGGACGGCCTGCTGAGCTGGGTCTGCGACAACTACCCGATCACCGCGAATGGGCCGGGTGCGCGGATGCATGAGTTCCCCGAGGAGATCGTCGAACTCGACGTGTAACAGGCGAGGCCACGCCAGGGGCTCCGCCCCTGGTCCCCGCCCCTGGTGGCCGCCCCTGGTGCCCGCTGGGGGGCCAGACCCTCTCACGCCTGGAGTGTGTGGGGGAGGCGGTGGGCCGGGTATCCCGTTCCGTTACGGAAACATCCCGCACTCGAACATCTTGTTTGCCACCGGCGCCGCGATCCGGTCGATGAAGAATATGCGCGCCTGCGAGTCGCCGCGCAGATAGTCCAGCGCCAGCTTCTCCTTCTCGCTGGGACCCTCGGCGCGGATCTTCTTCAGATCGTCGCAGCTGCTGGTCTGGTATTTTTGCACCACCATGTCGGCGGCGTAGTCCAGCAGCATGCCCTGGGCATGGGCGGAGTGGGCGGCCGCGAAAAGGGCGGCGGCGGCGAGGGTGGTGCGGATCGCGAAGATCATGACGGAGTCCTTGTCGGCATGAGGTCGGTGTGAGGGATCAGTCACGTGCACTGGCAACGGCCCGGCGGATGGTCTGCTGGTCGGCCTCGGTGAGCTGCTCGGGCCCGAGCTTGAAGGTCACCTTGTTGATCGTGCCGGTGAAGGCAAACGGCACCTTGTAGTCCAGATCGTTCACGCCGGTGCGGGTGTCCGAGCCGACATCGAAGGTTTCATCCACCGAGAGCAGGAACGGAATGGACCGGTTCACCGTCATGCGGTGCACCTCGGTGCCATCCACCTTCAGCACCCCGGTGCCCCCCTTGGCGATGCCAGGGCCGGCATAGGTGAAGTCAAACACCACCGAGTGCCGGCCCGCGGTCAGCTTTTGGTCGCTCGCCCAGCGCGGCAGCAGAAGCTGCATGATGTTGAAGGTGAACACCGGCTTGCCGTCCACCAGGTAGAAGCCCCAGCCGCTCGGCCAGCCGCCTTCGGTGACGATCATGCCGCTGCCGCCGCCATCGGGCACCACCACGTCAGCGGTGATGCTGAAGGAGCGGTTCAGAATGTTCGGCGCGCTGCCCTGCGGAATGCCGGTGATCGGACCGTTATAGGTGTAGACCGTCTGCCCCGCGGTCGGGCTCGGCCGCGGCTGGATCGCGCGCACGAACTGCGAGTTGTCCAGCGGCAGCACGTTGAACTTCTTCGCCTCCGCAATGAACAGCGCCTGCATCTCCTTCAGCTTGGCGGGGTTCTGCGCGGCGAGGTCATGCGCCTGGGAGTAGTCGTCGGAGATCTTGTAGAGCTCCCATTTATACTCGCTCACCGGCGGCAGCGGCTTGCCATTCTCCCAGACCGGAACAGGCGGGATGGTGTTGGCATACCAGCCATCGTGATAAATGCCGCGATGGCCGGCCATCTCGAAATACTGGGTGCTGCGCCTCGAGGGGGCCTTCGCGTTCGCCTTCGGGAACGTGTAGGCCATGCTGATCCCCTCGATGGGGTTCTGCTTGATGCCGTCCACCGTGGTGGGCGCCTTGATGCCGGTGGCTTCCAGGATGGTCGGCACGATGTCGATCATATGGTGGAACTGCGTGCGGATGCCGCCGACATCGGTGATGTGCCCGGGCCAGGAGATCGCCATACCCTGCCGCGTGCCACCGAAATGCGACGCCACCTGCTTGATCCATTTGAACGGGCTGTCGAACGCCCACGACCACGCCACCGACATGTGCGGATAGGTGTCAGGACCGCCCCATTTGTCGTAGAATTTGAGCTGTTCCTGCACGGGCACATCGAGGAACCCGTTATAGGCGGTGTAGACATCGGGCGTGCCTTTGATGGTGCCTTCGCCCGACGTGCCGTTGTCGCCCACAATGTAGATGATCAGCGTGTTGTCGAGCTTGCCCTCGGCCTTCACCTCGTTGATGACGCGGCCGATTTCATAATCCGTGTAGGCGGCATAGGCGGCGAACACCTCGGCCTGGCGCGCATAGAGCTTCTTCTCATCCGCTGACAGGCTGTCCCATTTCGGCAGCGTGTCCGGCCACGGGGTCAGTTCGGTGTTGGCAGGGATCACGCCGAGTTTCTTCTGGTTGGCGAAGATCTGCTCGCGCATCACATTCCAACCCATGTCGAACTTGCCCTTGAACTTGTCGATCCACTCCTGCGTCGGGTGGTGCGGGGCATGGGTGCCGCCGGGCGCGTAATAGACAAAGAAGGGCTGGTCCGGGATCTCGGAGTTCAGCCGGCGAATATGGCTGATCGCCTCGTCGGCGAGGTCGGTGGTGAGGTTGTAGTTGGGCTTGTCCCGCCAGGGCGTGATCTGGGCGTGGTCGCGGAACAGATAGGGGGTCCACTGGCTCGTCTCGCCTCCCATGAAGCCTTAGAAATACTGGAAGCCCATGCCCGAGGGCCACTGGTCATACGGGCCCGACATCTGCGAGCCGGGCGTGTTGTGGTTCTTGCCGAACCAGGATGTCGCATAGCCGTGCTCGCTCAGGATGCGGCCGATGGTCGCGTTGGCCGGCCCGATATAGGCATCGTAGCCCGGATAGCCGGTGGACAGCTCGGAGATCATGCCGAAGCCCACCGCATGGTGGTTGCGCCCGGTGATCAGCGCCGCGCGCGTCGGCGAGCACAACGCCGTGGAGTGGAACTGGGTGTAGCGCAGGCCCTCATTGGCGACCTCGTCCAATGTCGGGGTCGGGATCACGCCGCCGAAGGCGCTGCTGATGCCGTAGCCCTGATCGTCGGTGATGATCAGCAGCACATTGGGCGCGCCCTTGGGCGGGGTGACGCGCGGCGCCCACCATGTCTTGGAACCGGCGGTGGTTTCCTTGATGATGCCGCCGAATTTCGGCGGATCGGGCGGCAGCTTGGCGCCATCGATGTCGATCGTGGCGCTGGGGGAGCCGAGCACGCCGGTCACGCGCTGGGCGGCGGCGGGCTGGATGGTGAACATCAGTGCCAATGCGGCGGCCGAGACGGCCAAGGCGTGCAGGCGCATGACGAGCGTATCCCCTTGTCGTTGCTGGTCTGTCGATATCCGTTGCATGGGACGGGAGGTGGTGGCTAGGGGGGAAGCGGCGGGCGAGGGGAGGTGTCACGCAGGTGAAAGACAAGGCCAGGGCTCTGGCCTGAACCCGCTGGCGCCGTGAGGCCCCAACAGGGTCCAGGGACAGAGCCCCTGGCCTTCCGGCCTACTGAGCCGCCTTCGCCGCGTTCCGCGCCAGCTTGGGCGCCGAGAGTTCCGGCGCGATGTTGAACAGCTTCATCGCGTTCGCGCCCAGAATGTTGCGTTTGCCCTGCTCGGTCAGAAACGGCAGGTCATAGATCGTGTTCGGCAGATCCATATCCCAATGCGGATAATCCGACGCGTAGACCAGCTGCGTGTCGGCCTTGATCATCTTGAAGGTGAGTTCCAGCGCCTCGCGATTATCCACCATCTCCATCGGCTGGCTGGTGAAATACATGTCGCGCATATACTCGCTGGGCTTCTTCTTCAGCAGCGGCACGTCGGACGTGCGCATCATGAATTCGTTGTCCAGCCGCTGCATCAGGAACGGCAGCCACGCCAGGCCGGATTCGATCCAGATGGTTTTCAATTTCGGGAATCGCTCGGGCATGCCGTTGGTCACCCAATTCGTCATGTGCAGCATGTTATGCCAGGCGAAGCCGAGCGCATGCACGCCGATGAAACGATTGGTCAGTGCGAGGCCCGGATCCGCCCAGGAGAACGCGGCGTGGAACGCCAGCGGCAGCCCCATCTCCTCGATCGCCGCGTAGGTCTTGGCGTAGGCATTGTCCCAGTTGCCGCGATAATGCGTGGCGGTGACCATGAAGCCGATCACCCCCTTGCGCTTGCCGAATTCCTGCACCGTGCGCAGGCACGCCTCGGGGTCGTGGAACGGCAGATACAGCATCGAGCGGATGCGCGGCTCCTCGTCGAGGATCGTGTCGCACAGCCATTTGTTGTAGGCCTGCGCCAAAGCCGTTTCCACCTCGACACGCGGGCACGCGGCGAGGTTCAGCATCGGGGTGGGGAACATGCAGGCGACATCAACGCCCATCGCATCCATCCAGCGCTTCATCAGCGTGATGTCACGATGCGGCGTGGGCGGCACCTTCTCCAGCTTGCGACCGGGATAGCGCGTGATGCGGCCACCGATCTCCTGGTAGGAGCCATCGGAGGAGCCGATGCCGCCGCGCGACATGCCCTGATATTTTGCCTCATGCCGCAGCACGGGGTTTTCAATATAGTTGGCGATCTCCGAGAATGCCTCGGTCTCATAATGGTGTGAATCCACATCGATGATCATGAAATCATCGTAGCCGCGGGCATCGCGCATGGTGGCGGCGTTGCGCAGCAGCGTGGTGGTGTCGAATTCCTTTTGCGCCAGATCACGAAAGGCGGGATCGATTGCGTTCATGGTGCTTTCCTTCCAGGAAAAGGCCCATCATTCACGTTTCCGCGTGACGGGGCAGATGGAGCGATACGACGGCCGACGCCGGCCATGGATTGCCAGGCGCCAAGATCGAACAGGCTGAGATCGATGGCCTCCATCATCGCCGTGCAGCCAATGGCCACATCGGTGATGGCGATGCCGGAATTGCGCCCGAAGGCGGGCGGCAGCGCGCCCTCCTGCGCCTTGGCGGCATAGAGGCGGATCAAACTCGCCAGAGCCTGGCCCAATGATTCGTCAGGCAGCTCGGACACGATATTCGACTCGATCGCCTCGGCACAGGCCGCTGCGATCGAGCTGGCGAGCTCGGCGAATTCTTCCGCCTTAGACAAGGACGTAGACGCTGCCGTCGCGCTCGACGACCTCGTACTTCTTCAGCCGCACATGCTCATCGCGCGCATGCACGCCGTCGGACAGGCGGAACTCGTAGCCATGCCAGGGGCAGACGATGTGCATCTCGCTCTCGTCATAATGCAGCCCGCGCGTCACACCCCCTTCCGAGAGCAGTTCCACGGCCGCCGGCATGCGCACGCCCTCACAGGCCGGGCCACCCTGATGCGGGCAGAAATTGCGATAGGCATACCAGGCGCCGTCATGACGGATCACACCGATGTCCTGATTGTTGTTCTTCACGATGCGAACTGCACCATCTGCCAGCTCGCCGACCTGGCACACCAGAATTTCCGGCACGCGCACCCTCCCTTTGTTGGCCTCTCATGCACCGGCCGACGTTGGCGCGGCAAATCCGTAAGGCCCCTTACCATATGGTCGGGCCCCGTCATGGTCAAGCCCGACCCCCTGGTTGCCGCGCGCGCGGTCGCTGACTATGGTCGCGCGCAATCATAACGATGCGTGTGGGGAGAGTGCCGTGCCGTACCAGGATTTTCGCGAGTTTCTGGCCGTCCTGCGCGAGGAGGGTGAGTTGATCGATATCGATCGCCACATCGCGCTCGAGGATGTCGGCAAGGCGATGAAGCACAGCTACATCAAGCAAGGCCCGGCGCTGCAATTCAACGACACCGGCACCACCATGCCGCTGGTGCTCGGCTGCTACGCCGACCGCCGCAAGGCGCTGCTGGCGTTCGAGGCCACGCCTGAGACGATCTTCGCGAAGGTGCTGCACGGCCTGGACAACCCGATCCCGCCGGTGACAATCGATCGCCCCGCCCCCTGCCAGGAGGTGGTGATCCGCGACAATGCTGTGGATGTCAGCAAACTTCCGATCCCGAAATACAGCCCGAAGGATGGCGGCCCCTACATCACGCCTGGCATCGTGGTCTCGCACGACCCCGAAACCGGTGTGCCGGATATCGGCCATTACCGCTTTCTGATCCTCGGGCCGAACACCATGTCGTTCTCCGCGCAGCCGTTCCATCGCTTCGGCAAGAACCTGCTGAAGGCGCAGGCGATGGGCATCAAGCCGCGCGCCGCCGTGGTGATCGGCTGCGATCCGATCCACGCCTATACCTGCCAGGTGCAGGTGCCCGACACGGTGAATGACTGGACGCTGGCCGGCGGCCTGCGCGGCGCGCCCGTCGAGCTGGTGAAGTGTATCACCAACGATGTGCTGGTGCCCGCCACCGCGGAGCTGGTGATCGAGTTCGAGGTCGATATGGATGACCTCGTCATGGAAGGCCCGTTGGGCGAATATACCGGCTACTACACCCCCGCCACACCGAAGCCGCGCGCCACGATCACCGCCATCACCCATCGCATCAATCCGATCTTCCAAGGCCTGCTCACGGGAAAGCCGGTGACCGAGAATCACATCCTGAAGCAGATTCCCTTCGAGGCCTCGGTGTGGAAGGCGCTGAAGGCGCAATATCCCACCATCCAGAATGTGTCCGTGCGCGCCTCGGCCGGCGTGTCGTTCTACGTGGTGATCAGCATGACGCCGCGCTTCGCCGGCGAGCCGCGGCAGGTGATCCTGAGCGCGATCGCCTCCAACATAAGGCCGAAATGGGTGATCATCGTCGAGCCCGACATCGATGTGCACAGCAGTTCGGAAGTGGAATGGGCGATGGCCTTCCGCGTGCAACCGCAGCGTGACGTGATGATCGTGGGCGACATCCCCGCCGGCCCCTCGGACCCGTCGATCGATGAGCCATCACGCCCGCGCCCAATGCGCACCGCAAGCGCCATCGGCATCGACGCCACGCGGCCCTTCGGCAAACCCTTCTCCGAAGTGGCCGATGTTCCGGGCTGGGAGGACTTCCCGATGCCGGAACTGGACAGGTAAGCATCAGGCCCGCGCGCGCAGTGCCCGCAACTCGTCGAGGATCGCCGAGGGGATCGTCATCTCCTCCATATCCGGCATCGTGATATCCGGTTTCGGCTTAAGAACGATATCCGGAATGTTCCGCTCGACCAACGCGCGATAGATCAGCCCGATCGCATTGGTGCCGATCGGCGCCAGCCCGCCATCCGGATCTGGCACGAAAATCTCGTGATGGCGGAACAGGCATGTCGCCAGTGCCGCAACATTGACGCCGCTGAAGCCGATCAGGCACCACGGATTGAACTCGATATGAACCAGCGGCCGATCGCGCGCCAGCAGGCCGCGCATCCCCGCCAGCACATGCGCCTCATGGCCCTCCACATCGATCTTTGCGAAGCCGACCTGTTCGGTGACAAGATCATCCAGCCGCACCACACGCACTTCACTCACCCGCCCGCTCGCGCCGCCAACATGGCGCTCGGTCAAGATATGCGAAAAGCCCGATGTGTCGGTCTCGTTCAAATGCAGGCTGCCCGCACGGTCGGACACGGCGGCCTCGACCACCTCGGCATTGGTGACGCCATTCTCGGCAAGATTGCCCCGCAGCAGGTGGGCGCTGTCGGCTGACGGCTCGAACACCATCACGCGGCGATTGGGCATCGCGCGCCCGAGCGCGATCGCTGACAACCCGATATTCCCGCCGATATCGAGGATCAGCCCCGGTCCGGCATGGTCGTGCGCCAGCGATGCGAGCGCGAACATCTCCTGTGCATGCACCTCGGCATTCTGGAAATAGCCGTCATTGTCGCGGCCGGAAATGCGCGCCGGGCCACCCGGCAGCGCCACAATTTTCGACTCGATCATGTCGCAGAGCCCCTTGTCGCCACCCAGCTTTCCGGCAATGGCGATAGGCGGTCAAGCCAGGGTTCAGACCCGG
Organism: uncultured Rhodospirillales bacterium; assembly: GCA_903904805.1. GTDB lineage: Bacteria > Pseudomonadota > Alphaproteobacteria > Acetobacterales > Acetobacteraceae > CAIVDX01. The sequence continues at coordinate 5,109 of CAIVDX010000654.1, read as the reverse complement.
CGCAGTTCCCCCACGGGCTTTGCCGCCGTGCCCACCGCGGCCAGGTCGTTCAGTTGGTTGCCGTGGAACCTGGCCTGGCAGAGCCGCATCAAGATGAAGCAGGCGACCGTGCCGATCGCCAGCGGCACAACCGGGGCGAGGAACAATTGCGGCAGCGGGATCTGCATCGAGATCAGCCATGCTCCCAGCATCGGCCCGGCGATGCCGCCGATGCGGCCGATGCCGAACGCCCAACCGGCGCCGTTCGCCCGCATCCGGGTGGGGTAGATCAGCCCCGCCGTCGCGTTCAGCCCATGCTGGATGCCGAACACCGCGAAGCCACCAACGAACACCAGCACCGCCACCGCCACCGGCGTGAGGCCGGGAAAGCCGATGAAGGCCACCGATGGGCATGCGACCAGGAAGAAGCACAGCACCGCCACCAGCCCGATCTTGTCGATCGCGCGGCTGACCACCAGCCCACCGATCATCCCGCCCGCGTAATAGCAATCATTCACCAGCGCCGCCTGCGAGGAGGAGAAGCCACCGACGCGGAACAGGGTGGGCATCCAGCTATAGAGAAAATAATTCGCCATCAGATTGACCACGAACAGCAGCCACAGCAGCGGCGTGATGAAATGCAGCTTGTCGTGGAACAGCTCGGTCACGCCGGTGCCGGTGCGGGTTGCGGTCTCGGGGATCACGAAGCGGGCGTCGGCCGGCAAAGTCACGTCCGGCCGCATCTTCGCGATGATCCGGCGCAGCCGCGCATTCGCGTCCGGACCACCCCGCAATGTTAGGAACTTGATCGATTCAGGCATCACCAGCCAGACAAGACCGGCGACGGCCAACGGCACCAGGCCGCCGATATAGAACAGCGTCTGCCAGTGGGTTTCCGGCAGCACCGCAACGGCCAGACCCGGCAGCATGCTGCCCGCGGTCACACCCAGGAACATCATCACCATCGCTGTGGCGCGCACGCGCTTGGGCGAGAACTCCGCGATCAGCGCGGTGATGTTGGGAAGCATGCCGCCCAGACCGATGCCGGTGAAGAAGCGCAACACCATCAGCGTGTTCACGCTGTCCGCCTGGGTGCAGGCCAGCGTGAACAGGCTGTAGAGCACCGTGCCGAGAATGATTGTCCTGCGCCGGCCGAAACGATCTCCCAGCCAGCCGAGCAGTGGCGCACCCACCATCATGCCAAACGGGCTGGCGCTGAAGATGCGGCCCAGCGTCGCCGGCGGAATGTGCCACGCGGCGATCAGCCCGGGGCCGGCAAAGGCGGCGGCCAGCAGGTCGTAGCCGTCCGTCACCATCAGGACAAAGGCCAAGGCCACCAGACCGACGGTGAAGCGCCCCAAGGGCTGCTCATCAACAAGACGTGTGACGTCGATCACAGGACGGTCCATGGCTTCGCTCTCCCCGCACGGCGCCCGTTTGGTCGGGCTTCACACAATGATTGAACACGAAAACGGATGCGCTCGCCAGGGTGCGTTGGCCGCAAAAACAAAGGGCCAGCACCGTTTCCGGCACTGGCCCTTTGCAGAACAGCCTGATGGCGCGCGGATCACATGGCTTCGCGGATCGCCACGGCGCGTACGCTCTCGTCCACGCCGGCCTCGAATTCCTTGAAGTTGGCCTCGAAGCGGCCCTTCAGGATCTTGGCGAAACGATCATATTCGTCCTTGTCCACCCAGCTCTGGCGCGGGTCGAGAACCTCGGCGGGAATGCCCGGCACTTCCACCGGCACCATCAGGCCGAAATAGGGCTCCTGGCGGAACTCCACCTTGGCCAGGCTGCCATCGAGCGCGGCATTCAGCAGCGCGCGTGTGTGCTTGATCGACATGCGCTTGCCCACGCCATAGCGCCCGCCGGTCCAGCCGGTGTTCACCAGCCAGCAATCGACGTTGTAGCGCTCAATGAACTTGGCGAGCAGCTTGCCGTACTCCTCCGGAGGGCGCGGCAGGAACGGCGAGGCGAAACAGGTGGAGAAGGTCGCTTCCGGCTCGTTGCCCAGGCCCTTCTCGGTGCCCGCCACCTTCGCGGTGTAGCCGGAGAGGAAGTGATACATCGCCTGCGCCGGGCTCAGCTTGGCGATCGGCGGCATCACGCCGAACGCATCCGCGCACAGCATCATCAGATTCTTCGGCTGCCCGCCACGACCTTCGGGAATGAAGTTCGGGATGAACTCAACCGGATAGCAGCTGCGGGTGTTCTCGGTCAGCGTCTGGTCGTGCAGGTCGAGATGGCCGCGCTCATCGGCCACCACGTTCTCAAGAACGGTACCGAAACGATGTGACGCCGCCCAAATCTCCGGCTCGGCTTCCTGGCTGAGGTCGATCACCTTCGCGTAGCAGCCACCCTCGAAGTTGAACACGCCATCGGGGCCCCAGCCATGCTCGTCATCGCCGATCAGCGGACGCTTCGGGTCGGAGGAAAGCGTGGTCTTGCCGGTGCCCGAGAGGCCAAAGAACAAGGCGACATCACCGTCCTTGCCCACATTCGCCGAGCAGTGCATCGGCAGCATCGACTTCGCCGGCAGCAGCCAGTTCATCACGGTGAAGATCGATTTCTTGATCTCGCCGGCATAGAGCGTGCCGCAGCACACGATCAGCTTCTGGGTGAAGGACAGCGCGATCGCGGTGGAGGTGCGCACGCCGTCGATCTTCGGATCGGCCTGGAATTCCGGCGCGTGCAGAATCACATAGTCCGGCTCGAAGCCCGGCAGATCGGCCGGCGCGGGGCGGATGAACATGTTGCGCGTGAACAACGCCTGCCACGCACCCGTCGTCACCAGGCGCACGCTGATGCGATGGTTCGGGTCGGCACCGGCATACAGGTCCTGAACGAACAGCTCCTGGCCCTGCAGATAGGCCTGCACGCGGCCTTTCAGGATCTCGAAGTTGCTCATCGAAATCTTGTTGTTGCCGCCCCACCAGATGTGCTCGGACACGCCGGGCTCATCGACGGTGAACTTGTCCTTCACCGAGCGGCCGGTGTGCACGCCGGTCTCGACGATCATCGCACCGTCTTCCGACAGCTTGCCCTCGCCGCGGCGGGCGAAATGCATGGTGAGCTGGTTCGCCGTCAGGTTGGCGTGGATGGCCCGCGCCGCGGTGAGACCGGTCCCGGACAGGACATTGTGATGGTGCGCTGCGTCATTCACGGCGGCGGTTCCCCCGACAAGCGGTGCTGGCTTGAGCCAACGCCAAGTTGATCCGATCGACCGATGATATTTCACCGGTTCAGGAGGTTCTTAGGGGAGCCGGCCTGCGTGGTCCAGACTGGGGGCTGCTATGGCCGTGCGTTTTTCGCCAGCCGGATAAGCTGGGCACGTATGCCTTCAGCGCTGCTCACCGGGCCGGGCCAGTCAATGCGGACGACGCGTTGGCCATCGCTCGCGTCGAAGCCATCGATATCGACAACCACCATCCGCCAGGCCGCGGCGCCATGACCCGCCGCCGCGGTGATCAATGCGATCGTATCGGGATGATCGTTGTTGCAATGCACAATGATCTCCTGCTCCGCCGCCGCCACCGCCGCCACCGCCTCGGCCGGCGGCAACAGCTCGGCCAGACGCGGCCGTGCCGCACGCGCGAAGCCGCCGATGAACGAGGCGCCGCGCGGCACGATCCGCCACAGCCCGAAATCGGCAAAGCCCGCATACAGCTCCGCATAGGGATGAATCGCCAGCCACCGCGTCATCAGCGCCGCGTCCTCAACCCGTTCCGCCAGTCCGGTGATGGTGGCACGCGGCGCGGTCTGCGGATTGGCACTCTCCGCCGCCCCATGCACCAGCAGCGCGCAGCGCGGATCGGCCATCAGCTGACGCGTGTGCTCCGACAAATTGGTGATGAACATCAAAATCGACAGGTCGGGCGCCATCGCCGGTGTGATCAGCGAGGCGAAGGGCTGCCCGTCAGACTGCGTGGCGAGATACCCCGCCCGCGCGGCGCGCAGCAGCCGCCGCACCAGCACGCCGTTGGAGACGGCCTCTGCCCCAATCTGCTCGCCGGAACCGCTGGTTTCCGCCACAATTGCGCTCCCATATAGGCTAAGGACTTCATCCCCTTCGGGACACCGCACCATGAAACACACGATCGCCCTGGTCGACGACGACCGCAATATCCTCACCTCGGTTCAGATGACCCTGGAGCAGGAGGGTTTCCAGGTCCGCACCTACACCGATGGCGAGGCCGCCCTGCAGGGCATCATCGCCCGCCCTGTCGATCTCGCCGTGCTCGATATCAAGATGCCCCGCATGGACGGCATGGAGCTGCTGCAGCGCCTGCGCCAGCGCTCCGCCCTGCCCGTCATCTTCCTCACCAGCAAGGATGAGGAGGTGGACGAGCTGATGGGCCTGCGCCTGGGCGCCGACGACTACATCACCAAGCCGTTCAGCCAGCGCCTGCTGCTGGAACGCATCCGCGCCCTGCTCCGCCGCAATGAGACCTCCCGCGCCGAAGGCTCCGGCGCCGCCCCCGGCCTGATGGTCCGCGGCGACCTCTCGCTGGACGACACCAAGCACCAGTGCCTGTGGAAAGGCTCCGACATCCAGCTCACCGTCACCGAGTTCCTGCTGGTGAAGGCGCTGGGCGCCCGCCCCGGCATGGTGAAATCCCGCGACCAGCTGATCGACGCCGCCTATGGCGAGAACATCTATGTCGACGACCGCACCATCGACAGCCACGTGAAGCGCGTGCGCAAGAAGTTCCGCGCGGTGGATGAGAGCTTCAATCAGATCGAGACGCTCTACGGCATCGGCTACCGCTACAAGGAAAACTGATGCCCGAGGCGCCGCTCCAGCCGGTCTCGCAGAGCCCGCCGCCCGCCCCGGTCACGCCGCGCCGCGCCCTCGTCTCGCCGCTGATGCGCCGCATCATGCTGGTGAACGCGCTGCCGCTGGTGCTGCTGGTGGCGGCCCTGCTCTATCTCGACCAGTATCAGAACGGCCTGCTGGAGGCCGAGGTCGGCTCCCTGCGCGAACAGGCCAGCATCTATGCCGGCGCGCTCGGCGAATCCGCCGTCACCGACCGCGACCCGGACCACCCTGCCCTGGTGCCCGCGATCGCCCGCCCCCTGCTGCGCCGCCTTACCGAACCCACCCCCACCGCGCAGGCCAGGCTCTAC
>CAIVDX010000653.1 GCA_903904805.1 uncultured Rhodospirillales bacterium | reverse complement strand
CCGCGACAGGGACTCGAAGGCGGCGCGCGCCGGCGCCTCGGGAAACTGGTCGAGGGCGGCGTCGGCGATCTTGCGGGCGGCGGCCAGCGCCAGCCGGGCGGCGGCGCTGCGGTGCTCGTGGGCGATCTCGGCCAGGGTGGACAGGGCCGCCTTGGCCGCCTGGGCGGCCTCGCGCAGGGCGACCGCGGCGTCGGCCTCGGCCCGGGCGACCGCGGAGGCCTGGCCCTCCGCGAAAGCTTCGGCGCGGGCGGCGTCGACCTCGGCGGGGGTGAAGACGCGTTTGATGCGGCGCGGTTCGATCACCTGGTCTCCATCGAAGACGGTGTCGAAGGAGAAGGGGCGGGGGGTCTGGGCGTCCATCAGTAGATCAGCTCATCGTCGCCGCCGGCGCCGGCCAGCATGATCTCGCCCTTGGCGGCGAGATCCTTGGCCACCTGCACCATGGACATCTGCGCCTGGTCCTCGTCCTTCAGCCTGACGGGCCCCATGCTCTCCATGTCTTCGCGCATGATCTTGGCCGCCCTTTCGCTCAGGTTGGAGAAGAGCAGCTCGCGAAGGCTGTCCGAGGCGCCCTTGAGCGCCAGCGGCAACTTCTCCTTCTCCACCTCGCGCAACAGCACCTGCACCGCCGCCGGTGTGAGGCGGGAGAGATCGTCAAAAGTGAACATCAGCGACTTGATCCGCTCGGCGGATTCGCGGTTGCGCTCCTCCAGCGCCGAGATAAAGCGCGTTTCCGACTGGCGATCGAGATTGTTGAAAATATCCGCCATCATCTCATGCGAATCGCGCCGCGTGCTGCGTGCCAGGTTCGACATGAACTCCGCCCGCAGCGTTTTCTCCACGCCCTCCAGCACGTCCTTCTGCACGCTCTCCATGCGCAGCATGCGCATCACCACCTCGAGCGCGAAGCCCTCCGGCAGCAAGGCCAGCACGCGCGCCGCATGTTCGGGTCGTACCTTTGACAAAACAACAGCCACAGTCTGCGGATATTCGTTCTTCAGATAGTTCGCCAGCACTGCCTCGCTGACATTGCCGAGCTTGTCCCACATGGTGCGCCCGGCCGGGCCGCGGATCTCCTCCATGATCTGCGCCGCACGCTCGCGTGGCAGGGTGCGCTGCAGCAGCCGCTCGGTGCTCTCATAGCTGCCGACCAGATTGCCGGCCTGGCTCACGCCATCGGCATATTCGGTGAACAGCCGCTCCACCACCTCGGCCCGCACATTGCCCAGTTGCGCCATCGCCGCGGAGATCTCGCGGATCTCGTCCTCATGCATCATGGTGAACAGCCGCGCGCATTGCTCCTCGCCCAGCGCGAGCAGCAGGATCGAAGCCTTCTGCGGACCGTTGAGTGAGCGATAATCCTCAGGCCGCGCCATCAGCTTTCCTCACTGTCGAGCATCCAGCGCCGCACGATCGACAACGTCTCCTCCGGATGCGCCTCCGCCAGCTGTGCGATCCGGCGCACCGAGGCCGCGCGCACGGCGCCATCGACGCGTGAGACCTGCACCATCGCATCTTCCAGCAGGCCTCCCTCCGCACCCGGCACTATCCCGCCATCCTGCATCGTCGCATCCATGCCAAGGCTGCCGGCCCCGCGACCGATCGCCGCACCGGCGATCCCTCCGCCCGGCCCGGCAAGTGCAAGGCCGCCCGCCTGCGGCGCGCTTGCCAGCCGCAGCGCCACCGGGCGTGCCACCAGCATGATCGCCATCACCGCGATCAGCGCGATCAGACCGGATTCCGCCAGCCGCGGCAGATCGAACCGCTGCAGCGCCAGAAAGCCGCTGGCCGGCTCGGGTGCGGCGGCCGGATCGGCAGCAAACCGCATGCTGACCACCTCGACATGATCGCCGCGCTGCTCGTCATAGCCGACCGCGCCGCGCACCAGGGCGGTCAGCCGCGCCAGTTCCTCCACTCCACGCTCGCGCACGCTCACGCTGCCATCGGGCGCACGCACCTCCTCCGCATCCACCATGACCGCGATCGACAGACGCTTCATCTGCGGCTGGTCACGCACCAGTGTCCGCACCGTCTTGCCGATCTCGTAATTGGTGGTCTCCTCCTGCCGCGCGGATTGCGAGCCCGCGCCAGCACCACCGGCATCGGGGTTGGGCAGATTATTCTGCACCGAAACGGTATTGGACTGTTCCGTGTTGCGATTGGTGTCGTTCACGCTCTGCTGGCTACGTGCGACTTGGTTCTCAGGATCGTATTTTTCCTGGGTCTCCTGCACGCGATCGATGGTGAGTTCGACAGACGCCTCGGCGCGCACATGGCCGGGGCCGAGACTGCGCTCCAGCAACTCCTCCACCGCGCGCGCCAGGCGCATTTCGGTGGTATGGCGCAACTCATCTGCCGACTGCACCGCCCCTGCGGCATCACTCGGTTGGCCCGCGCGCGCCAGCAGATCGCCGCGCGAATCGATCATGGCGATGTTCTGCGGCCGCAGCCCCGGCACCGCGGCCGAAATCAGGTTCAGCACCGCCTGCACGCCTTGCCGGTCCAGCCGTGCCGCTCCGGTCATGCTGAGCAGCACCGAGGCCTGCGCCTCCCGCCGGTCGCGCTCGAACGGGTCGCGCCGCGGCAGCACCAGATGCACCCGCGCGGCGCGCACGCCCGACATGGTGCGGATCGAGCGCGCGAGCTCCCCCTCCAGCGCGCGCGCCTGGTTCAGCTCCTGCTGAAACTGCGTGGCGGTGAGCGCATCGCCGCGATCGAATATCTCGTAGCCCACGGAACCGCCCGTGGGCATACCCTGCTGCGCCAGCGAGAGTCGCAGCCGCGCCACCTGATCCGCCGCCACCATGATGCGGCTGCCATCGGCGCGCAGCTCATAGGCGATATGCTGCCGCTCCAGCGCGTCGACGATCGCCGCGGAATCCCGCGCCTCCAGCTCACCATAGAGCAGGCCCAGCTGGTTCTGCTGGCCACGCTCCACCATCAGCCCGATCAGGCCCAGCACGCTGACCGCGGCGATCGCCAGAGCTGCCAGCCGCGCCGCCCCCAGCGCGCGCAGTGGCGCGAGCAGCCCGCCGGACGAACCGCCGAGAAATCCGCCATTGCCATCCACCAGCTCTGCGTCCACCCGCCACCTCGGACCAATCGGCACGATGCCGTCGCCCTTTGTGCAGTGCGGTGGGTTTCGCGCGGGTTAACGCCCGCGCGCAGCAGCGGTTCAGTTCAGCAATGATTGCAACGCGCTGAACGGCACCTCCAGCCCACCCAACTGCAGATCCACGGTGCCCGCGTTGT
>CAIVDX010000652.1 GCA_903904805.1 uncultured Rhodospirillales bacterium | reverse complement strand
CGGACAGGAAGAACGCGGCCGCATACCAAACGCGGCGGCCCACGATGTCGATCATGAAGGCCACGAGCAGATCACCTGACAGGCTCGCGATGCCGTTGGCTGTCCCCAGCAGCAACGCCGTCTGCAGATCGAGCTTGTAGACGGTACGATAGATCGTCGGCAGCCAGGTGGTTTCGCCGTAGACGATGAAATAGGTGCAGAACCATGCTGCCCAGATCATCAAGGTGCGCCGCAGATAGGGGCCGGAGAACAGCTCCAGCACGCGCGTGCGCTCGCGCAACGGTTCGGGCACCCGAACCGGCGGCGGCAACGCAATGCCGCGCGCGGTCACATGCTGCTCGATGCCCTCGACGGCCGCCTCGGCCTCCGCCAGCCGCCCCTGGCCGATCAGCCAGCGCGGGCTTTCGGGCAGCATCCGCCGCAGCGTGAGCCCGACGATGGCGGGCAGCGCGCCGATCACAAACATCGCCTGCCAACCGAAACGTGGCACGATCCAGATCGACATCAGACCCGTCGCGGTGATGCCCACACCAAAGATCATTTCGTACAATAGGAAAAACCGGCCACGCTTGTCGGCGCGCGCGAGTTCGCTGATGTAGGCGCCGGCCACCGGCACCTCGCCGCCCAGCCCGAAACCCTGGATCAGCCGCGCGATGAACAGGCTATCGGCGTCATAGGCCGCGGCACAGCCCAGCGAGGCGATGGAAAACACCAGCACCGTCCAGCGCAATCCCGCCAGCCGCCCGTATTTCTCCGAGAACCAGCCAAAGAACAACGCACCTGCGATCTGTCCGATGAAGGCAGCCGAGATGATGGTGCCGATCTGTGTCGGCGTCAGATGCCACCGTCCCGCGAGCACCGGCAGGGCGGAGGCGATGGCGAGCAGATCGAACGCGTCGAAAAAGGTCGCCACCCCGACGATCATCCGCGCGCGGACATGCCAGCCCGTTTGCGGAATGCGCTCGAGGCGCGCGAGCAGGTCGCCGGCGGTCTGGCTCACGCGCTGAACCAAGCTCAGGCCGCCTGTGCGTCGGAGGTGGCGCGCAAGGCGGGCATCACCTGCTCAGCGAAGAGATCCATCGAGCGGTTCAGTTCCACCTCGCTCTGGTCACCAAAAGCCGTTTGCACAACACAGTAGTTGCACAATGTTTGGGCCATCTGCGCGCGCAGATAGGCGGTCACGGTGGCCGGGCTGCCGGCGATCCCGCGATCCTGCGCCACCAGCTTGTCCCAGGTCTCCGGGCGCGGATGGCGCTGCGGAAAGCCGTGCAGCGTGAACAGATGGGTGAAGCCGGCATGCCAATGCGGATAAGCCCGCCGCGCGATGGCGTTCGCCTGCGCATCGGTGTCGGCCACCACGATGAAGCGGCCCAGTCCCATCAGCGGCAACGCGCGGCCAGGATGGGCTTCCCGCCAGGCCGGGATGAACGCCTCGTTGCATGCCCGCACATCACCGGCGGGGTCGAGATTGATCGTCTGATAGCCCAGCCGCGCCGCGCGGATCGCCGACTCCACCACATGCACGCCATACCACACCGGCGGATGCGGGCGCTGCGCGGTCTTCAGCGTCATGGTGAACTGGTCGAACGGGGCAACCAACTCGGGGCAGCGCATCACGCCGGTCTCCAGCGCCTCCAGGATCAGCGGCAAGGCATCACGATAAATGGTCTCGGTCTGACTTGGATCGATGCCAAAATGCTGAATCTCGATCGGCGAGGAGCCGCGACCGAAGCCGATCTCGAGCCGTCCGCGACTCAGCTGGTCCAGCATGGCGATTTCCTGCGCCAGCCGCAGCTTGTGATAGAGCGGCAACGCATAGACCATCGGGCCGAACCGCAACCTCTTGGTGCGCTGCGCGACCGAGGCGAGAAACACGTTGGGCGAGGGGGCCATGCCCAGCGTGGTGCCGTGATGCTCGGCCAGATGGTAGCCATAAAAGCCCAGACGCTCCGCTTTCTCGACGAAGCGCAGCCGCCCCTCGTAATAATCGGCGAGGTTCACACTGTCATTGTCGAGATGGTCAAAGATTCCGAATTGCATCATCTGGTCTCCGCCGCTGCCGCACCAGAACGGGGCGGCAGGAAAATGATAGTCTGATCGGCGCTCACACGAAACCGCAGCGTGCTGCCAGGTTCCGGCGCGAACGACGGGTGCAGGCGCAGCCTTAGGCTGTGCTCACCCTGGCGCAGCGTCACATCGCACATCTCGCCCAGGAACACGCACTCGCTCACCACACCGATATGCGGGCCGTCGGGATCGATGGTCGCATGATGCGGCCTGAAGAAAAGCTCGGTCGCGCCGCTCTCGCCCAGGCGCTGCTCGCCCAACCCGACGCGTCCGGTGAAGCGGCCAAAGGCGGTGTCGATCACGGCCGCGTCGTTGTGGTGGCCAACCAGCTCGCCGGTCAGGAAATTGGCGAGGCCGAGAAATTCCGCGGTGAAGCGATGCAGCGGGCGCTCATACAGCTCAGCCGGTGCGCCGAACTCCACCACCACGCCGTCTCGCATCAAGGCGATCCGATGCGCCAGGGCCAGCGCCTCCTCCTGGTCATGCGTGACATAAAGCATGCTCAGGCCAAGGGATTTCTGCAAAGAGCCCAGCTCGGCGCGCATCTGCGCACGCAGCCGCGCATCCAGATTCGACAGCGGCTCGTCGAGCAGAAGAAGGTCCGGCTCCGCCACGATCGCGCGCGCCAGCGCCACCCGCTGCTGCTGCCCGCCGGAAAGATTGGGCGCATCGCGCTTCGCCAGTGCCTCCAGCCCAACCTGGCGCAGCGCCCGGCTCACGCGCTGCTCGATCTCCGCGCGCGGCCGGTGCTGGCTCTCCAGCGGATAGGCGACATTGCCGGCCACACTCAGATGCGGCCAGATCGCGTAGGACTGGAACACCATCCCCAGCCGGCGCTTGTTCGGCGGCAGCTCGATCCGGCGCGCGGCGGAAAACACCGTGGTGTCACCGAGCACGATTTCACCGCCATCCGGTGTCTCCAGCCCTGCCACGCAGCGCAGCAGGGTGGATTTTCCCGAACCAGACGGGCCCAGCAGCGTGAGGATCGAGTTCGGCTCGGCCTGCAGCGACACGTCGCGCAGAACCGTTTCAGAGCCGAATTTTTTCGTCACATGCGAAATCTGGATCATGCGGCACGCCTGATGAAGGGTCGGATCAGCGCCGGCAGGCTGAGCAACACCACCAGCAGCGCGGTGGCGAGCACGCCGAGCGCGCACAGTTCGGTCATCTGCCCGCCCTCCCACAGCGACCAAACCTGGGTGGCCACCACGTTGGAGGCGGGGCTGTAGAGCATGATCGCCATCGCCAGCTCGCGGATCGCATGAATCAGCACCCACAGACCGACATTCAACAAAGCCGGCGCGAGCAAGGGTGCCACAATGCGCCGCCAGGTGGTGAAGTTGGAAGCGCCGGAGAGCAACGATGCCTCCTCCAATTCGCCGGAGACCTGCATCTGTGCGGCGATCAGGCTGGCCGCCGAGCCGGCAAGGTATTTGGTGGTCAGCGCCAGAGCGATGATCCAGATGCTGCCATAGATCCCCACCGGCACCACCAGATACAGCATCATCACGGAGAAGCCGATCACCACGCCGGGGATCGCCTGCGGCAGCAGCGCGCCGCGCTTCAGCCAGCCCGAGGCGCCGGGCGGCAGTTTCGCCCGCAGCGACAGCCAGGCGATCGCCGCGGCGAGGGCGACGGTGGCGATCGCCGCGGTGCCCGCCATGATCGCGGTGTTGCCCAGCATGCGCACCGATCCAGGCTCGTGGAGCACATAGTCATAGCCGTACCAGGTCAGCCGATTCAGCGCCGCTGTCGAGGGGAACACATAGAATCGCAACAGGCTGCGCCAGATCAGCATGAACAATGGCAGGATCGCCACCGGGACCAGGATCAGCCAAAGCGCTGCGAACAGCGGCCAGCGCAGCCCGCCCAGCCGCATCCGCCGTGCCCGATAGCCGCGCGCGGTGATCGTCACGAATCGCCGCGCCCGCCCGCTCTCGCCGCGATGCAGCCGCATCAGGATCATCGTCAGCGCCAGCAGCAGCACCGCCAGCGCGCTCGCCCCGCCGAAATCCGACAGCTGGCCGCCCTCGGGATGCGTCGTCCAATAGATGCGGGTGCTCAGGACCTCGATATGGGCAGATAGACCGATCATGCCCGGAAT
>CAIVDX010000651.1 GCA_903904805.1 uncultured Rhodospirillales bacterium | reverse complement strand
GGCTCCCTGCGCGAACAGGCCAGCATCTATGCCGGCGCGCTCGGCGAATCCGCCGTCACCGACCGCGACCCGGACAACCCTGCCCTGGTGCCCGAGATCGCCCGCCCCCTGCTGCGCCGCCTTACCGAACCCACCCCCACCGCGCAGGCCAGGCTCTACGCGCCCGACGGCACGCTGGTGGCCGACAGCCGGGTGCGCGAGGGCCAGGGAGGTGCGGTCACCACCGAACCGCTCCCGCCCGCCATCCCGCGCGGCACCTTTCAGACCATTGTCGCCGGCATCTACGAACATCTGATGCGGCTGATGCCGCACCAGACCGACGCCGTCGTCTCCGTCCCCACCGGCCCGGGCGTGGATTGGCAGCCCGACGTGAAGGAGGAGGTGCGGCTCGACAGCTCGAACAAGTCCCGCGAAATGCCGCCCTTCATTCGCCGCACCGAGGAAAACCGGCTGCTCGTCACCGTCGCCGTGCCGGTGCAGCGCAACCGCCACACCGTGGGGATCGTGCTGCTCACCCGAGAGGCCCGCGTGGTGGATGACAGCCTGTTCGCCATCCGCATGTCGATCCTCGCCCTGTTCAGCCTGGCGATCATCCTCACCATCATGCTGAGCTGGTATCTCTCCCTCACCATCGCGCGCCCCATCCTGCGGCTGGCCGGCGCCGCCCATTCGATGCGCGAGGGCGAAGGCCGCACCGGCGCGGTGCCTGCCTCCCTCATCCGCCGCGGCGACGAGGTGGGCGAACTCGCCCAGGCCCTCTCCGCCTCCGCCACCGCCTTGTGGACGCGCATGGACGCGATCGAGCAATTCGCCGCCGATGTCGCGCACGAGATCAAAAACCCGCTCAGTTCCATCCGCAGCGCCATCGAAACCCTCCGCCGCATCGAAGACCCCACCAAACAACGCCGCCTGCTGCAGATCATCGGCGACGATGTCGGCCGCCTCGACCGCCTGATCAGCGACATCTCCGACGCCTCCCGCCTCGATGCCGAACTCTCCCGCGCCGCGCTCGAACCGATCGACATCGCTCCGATCCTCGCCATCCTCGCCGAAATCCACGACGCCACCCTGCAGGACGGCACGCCCACCATGACGGTCGACGCCCCCCCCGAAGGCCTCGTCGTCCGCGGCGTCGAGGGCCGCGTGGTGCAGGTGCTGCGCAACCTGATCGGCAACGCCCTGAGCTTCTCGCCCAACAACGGCACCATCACCCTGCGCGGCCGCGAAACCGGCAACATCATCGAAATCAGCATCGAAGACGAAGGCCCCGGCATCCCCGACGCCAAACTCGAACACATTTTCGACCGCTTCTACAGCGAGCGGCCTGCGGGCGAGAGGTTCGGGCAGCACTCGGGGTTGGGGCTCTCGATCAGCCGACAGATTGTCGAAGCGCTGCGGGGTCGAATCTCGGCGGAGAACCGGCGCGGGGAGGACGGGAAGATTCTTGGGGCTCGGTTTGTGGTGAGGTTGCCGAAGGCGGTTTGAAGGCCAGTGCTCTGCCCTGGACCCGTCACGCGATAGCGTGCTGCGCACGACGGGGCCGTACGGCCCCAGACCCCTCATGTTTGGAGTTCGGGGATGAAGTCAGTCTTCTGGTAGCGCGCATCAACGATGCGGGACCTTCCTGGCAGCACCGAATCAGAAGATCACCACCACGCCGCAGCAAATTGTAGGGTGCAATGCGGATTCGCATCGCACCATTTTCGGAAATATCATGATAGCGCAATGACAAGCGGCATTGCACCCTACCTCATCTGCTCAGCAAACCAGGCGGCAACCACATCGCTGTTGATCCGTTCCTCGTTCCACCCAGGCCCACGCCCGGTGTGGCCGCCGGTGGGGTTCACCCAGGCGTATTTGGGGGAGCCGCTTTTCAGCGGCAGATAGAGATCGGCGATCGGAACCTGCGTGTCGTGCTCGCCATTTCCCAGCAGCAGCGGGGCTGAGGGTTTGTCGAGGATGCCTCGGGCTTTCAGGGAGAAGGGGGCCATTTTCGCCAGAAACGCGGCCTCGTCCGTGGTGCCGTAGACATACATCCGGGCTTCCTTCAGGCCGAACAGATATTCCTTCGTGCCCCAGGAGGCATGTTGCCAGTCGGCATCGAAATAATGATCCGTCGGCGCACCGAAAGCGGCCGCCGCGCGCAGTCGTTTCGGTTCGACATAGGCCATCAACGCCGCCCAGTAGCCGCCAGCGGAGACGCCATAGATGCCGATCCTGGTCTTGTCGATGTCGGGGCGGGCGCTGAGCACGTCGATCACTTTCGAAAACACGCGTTCCGAGCCAACCTCCATCGGCACCGGCGATTCGCCCACGCCGGGCATGTCCATCGCGAAGACGCCGAGGCCGTGGGCGAGGGCGCCGGGTTCGAAGCCGATGGCCTCGTATTCCTTGAATTCATCGAGGCCTCCCATGGCGATCACCACGGGCGGGCGCGTCACGCCTTTGGGCAGGCGCAGATAGCCGACGATTTCCTTGCCCTCATATGGGATGCGCACGACATGCATCGGCGGGTCCTGCAGCGCGCCATAGGCGCGGTAGGCGGCGGCGGCGTTGTGGTAGGCGGCCTCTTTCCCTGGCGAGGTGCGCGCGGGCCAGCCGCCGAACATGTAGAGGCGCCAGGCGGCGAGGTAGGCGTCGCGCGCGGCCGCACGGGTGTGGGCGGCTTTGGCTTTGGCGATGTAGGTGTCGGCCTTGGCGGACCAGGCGGCGGCCCATTCGTCGC
The DNA here is from genome assembly GCA_903904805.1 of uncultured Rhodospirillales bacterium. Taxonomy (GTDB): domain Bacteria; phylum Pseudomonadota; class Alphaproteobacteria; order Acetobacterales; family Acetobacteraceae; genus CAIVDX01. The sequence goes on along the minus strand of CAIVDX010000651.1, from coordinate 352 downwards.
GGTCGAGGCTATGGATGGTTGCCAAAACCTGTCGGGCATCCTCGGAAGCCATGCCGGCGATCGGGTAGCCGTGGTGGTCGGCGCGGCCCTGCACGTCGGCGCGCATTTCGGCGAGCGCTTGTTCGAGTGGCGGCGTTTGCGCCGCGGCCTGATGAGAGATCGCGATTGCCAGGATCGCGCTCAACGCGAATTTGTTCATTGTCTTGCCTCCCAGAAGCGTTGTTTTGGGAGGATGCTACCTCGCATCTTTGCCGTCGCCTAGGATTCCAGAGCCACCAGTTGTGGTCCGGACTCCAAACATCAGGGGTCTGGGGCCGTACGGCCCCAGCGGGTCCAGGGCAGAGCCCTGGCC
>CAIVDX010000650.1 GCA_903904805.1 uncultured Rhodospirillales bacterium | reverse complement strand
GATCGCATTTCCATGCGCACGGCGTTCGTGCGCCAATTCGAACGCCTCGCCCGGATGCTCGCCTCGGCCAGCGCCTGGCTGCGTCCGCAGCCCCGCCCGCCCGACGTACCGGATTATCTGCGCGAGGATGTCGGTCTGCCGCCGATCGAGCGGCGTCAGCCCTACGGCCGCAACCCGGTCGACATGACGATCTTCTACGCCTGGAAGCGCTAATAAATGGGTCGCGGGCGAAAGCCTGCGGCCTGTCCTACGACCGCAGCCCCGGATTGGCGGCGAGCAATTGCCCAACAATCGCCCGATAGGCCGCCGCTTCCGGCCCGTCTGGCGCGGTGGCGACGACCGGACGGCCGGAATCCGACGTCTCTCGGATCGTCATCACCAGCGGCACCTCACCGAGGAACGGCATGCCCATGCGCCCCGCCGCGTCCTGCGCCCCGCCATGGCCAAAAATGTCGTAGCGCTTGCCGGTATCGGGGGCGACAAAATAACTCATGTTCTCGACCAGCCCGAGCAGCGGAATTTGCACCCGCTTCAACATGTCGACGGCCTTCTTGGCATCGATCAGCGCCAGATCCTGCGGCGTCGAGACGATGACCGCACCGGCGAGCGGCACCTGCTGGCACAGCGATATCTGGATATCGCCCGTGCCGGGCGGCAGATCGACCACCAGCACATCCAACCCGCCCCAGTCGGTTTCGCGCAGCAATTGCCGCAGCGCTGCCGTCGCCATCGGCCCGCGCCACACCACCGCCTGATCCGCCGTCAGCATCGAGCCGATCGAGATCGCCTTCAACCCGTAGGCGAGATGCGGCGAGAAAATCCCGTCGGCGCGCACCGCCGGCTTGCCCTCAATGCCGAGCAGTTTCGGCACGGATGGCCCGTACAGATCGGCATCCAGCAGCCCGGTTCGCAGTCCCTCGGCGGCCAGCGCCAGCGCGATATTCACCGCCGTGGTGGATTTGCCGACGCCACCTTTGCCCGAGGCCACGGCGATGATGTGTTTCACCCCCGGCACGATTTCCTTGGCCGGCGGCCCCGGCTGGCGGGCATGCGCATGCGCCGCCGTCGCCTTGTCGGCCGTCAGCGAAATCATCACCTTCCGGCCTTCGGCCAACCCTTCGGCCAGCCGCTGCGCCTCAGCCCGCGCCGGTCCAAACGCCGCCTCCATCCCCGGCGCGATCGAAATCGCCGCCGCAATGGCGCTCTGCGTCACGATGATCTCGGAGAGCCCGGAAAATTCCGCCAGCTTGCCGCCGCCCGGAATGTCGACGGTCGCAAAGGCGGCTTTGATCTGAGCGGAGAGGTTAGTGTCAGGCATGTGGGTTCAACAATCGTGTTTGCTGCCGCCCCACTCTAGTTCGGGCACTGCCGCAATGTCTCCCTCCCCCTTGCGGGGAGGGGTCAGGGAGGGGGTTCACTTCCATCACTGAGCCCGGCATTCCTGAGGCTCTGCCATAAAGACAGACCCCCCACCCCAATCCTCCCCGCAAGGGGGAGGGAGCAGGAAGGGGTCCGGTTTTAGGGTAGATGGCAGGCGAACCACCGCCACCTAGGTCGCCGAAATCAGATGATCGTCTGCCCAGTCGACGCCCAATCCTTGACGAACTGCTCGAGG
>CAIVDX010000649.1 GCA_903904805.1 uncultured Rhodospirillales bacterium | reverse complement strand
GCATCTCGCCGATCTCCTCGATCCAGCAGACCATCTCGTCGCCGATCTTCACCGGACCCACGCCCTCGGGCGTGCCGGTCATGATGATGTCGCCCGGCTCCAGCGTGTAGTAGCTCGATGCCATCACGATCAGGTCGGGAATATCAATCACCAGATCACGCGTGTTCGCATGCTGGCGCATCTCGTTGCCGACCATCAGCTTCATCTCGAGCGCACCCGGCCTGGCGATCTCGTCAGCTGTCACGAACCACGGCCCCAGCACGGTGAAGCCGTCGCAGCTCTTGCGCAACGAGCGCTCCTGCTTGCCGCGAAGCGTCATGTCGAGCCCGATCGCATAGCCGGCGACATGGCTCATCGCCTCCTCGCGGCTCACCTTGCGCGCCTGCTTGCCGATGATCACCGCCAGCTCGATCTCGTGATCGGTGCGGCGATCCGGATGATTGATCGGCACGCCATCGGAGGCGCCCACCAGTGAGGAATTCGCCTTCAGGAACAGACCCACCTCCTGAATGCGCGCCACCTGCTGGCCGTGGAAGGTCGCCGGATCGGCGGCGGCCTCGGCCTCATGCGCCTTGTAGTTCACCGGAGCCGCGGGGATCTTGGTCGGATTGGCGATCGGGCTGTTCAGATGCAGCCCGGCGAGCGGCATGCGCCGGGCGGTGGCGCGCAGGCTCTCCGCGCGGGCCCGCACGGCATCCAGATGGCGAATGAGCAGATCACCCGGCGGCAACGGCCAGCGCTGCGCGGGAATGGCATCCAGTGCCGCGGTCACATCCAGCACCTCATCACCCTCGACGAGACCCAGACGATCATTGTTGAACCGACACAGACGCATTCTTGCTGACTCCCCCGTTTGGCACGCTTTGGCGCGCCACCCTTAAGCCAGTTGGCGGGCGCCGACAACGCGCCGCGCGCTCACTCCCGGGTCAGCGGAATCGCCGAGGCATAGCCCTGGTTGCGCACGGTCGCCACCATCGCGTGGGCGCCATACGGGTGCAGCTTCTTGCGCACCTGATAGACCAGATTGTCGATCGAGCGGTCCTCATGATGCAGCTGCCGCCGCAGCACCCGCTCGGTCAGTGCCGCGCGGGAGACCGGCACGCCCGGATCGCCGCCCAGCGTGGCCAGCAGGTCGAATTCCGCCGCGGTCAGCGGCACGATCTCGCCGGCGGGGGTGAACACCTGGCGACGCTGCGCATCCGCGCGCCAGCCTGGCGCCTCGGGCGGCTGGCCGGTATCACGGTTGGAGAAATAGCGCCGCAACTGCGCCCGCAGCCGGGCCACGATCTCGCGGCCAGAGGTCGGCTTGGTCATCACATCGTCCGCGCCGAGTTCCAGCGCGATGATGCGGTCCGCCTCATCGGCCTGGCCCGTCAGCACCAGGATCGGCGCCTGCGTCACCGCGCGCAACCGCCCGATCAACGGCACCGAATCCGTCGTGCCCAGCCAGCGATCCAGCACCACCGCATCCGGGTTCGACGCACGAACCATCTCTACCGCGGCCGCGAATTCGCCGGCGGTCTGGGTGGTCATGCCATAGGCACCGAACAGGCCTCCCAGCTGCGCACACAATTCCGCGTCATCGTCCACAACCAGGACAGAGATGGGTTGGGTCTGCCCCAGATTTTCCGGCGAACTCATGACCGCTGCACCAAGCCTCTGCGCCAAACCGCGGCGCGCCAGGTCAAATTGGGCCAGTGCGGACACAAACACAACACCACGGTGCGAAAACACCAAGCCGGAATGCCCGGCTTCTTAATTGTGTCATGCTGACAATGACCGCCAGAAATGCGGCCACACGCGGCCATCGGCGGCCCCGCCGGAACCCGAACACGGGCGCTCAGATATGCTTCACGCCCTCGGCAGCCACCACCATCGAGGTATCAACCAGGTCGGCGATCATGCGCGCCACCTCCTCGCCCTTGCGGGTGAGGCGCAGCAGAACAACCCGGCGATCCGTGGTGGAGCGGGCCCGCGACACCAGCCGCATGCCCTCCAGCCGATCCAGCGCGCGGGTGATCACCGGCGCGGTGGTCGACAAACGCTCCGCCAGCGTGCCAACCGTGTAGGGCCGGTCCTGGAAGGCGATCATCAGGAAGGCGGCGAACTGCTTCACCGTCATCGGCGCCACAACCCTGAGCACCGCCTTCGACCCCGAGGTCGAGAACAGCGCCGCCATCAGGTGCGATGCCATCGAGGGTGGCATGCCACCGGAATGATCGGCCACCGGCGTGGCCGGCGAGCGGTCGGGAACGATCGAAGGGGCGTTCAGATGTGCTTCCATGGCGTTAACAATAACCTCCTCGTTCACGAAGTTCGAGTAGTTTTGTTTTCATGTTTTGTCATGGATCAGGAGTCATGTTTAGTAATGCAAATGTCAGGAACATTGAACGAATCGTCGCATGTGTCAGGACAGAGTCATTCATACCCGCTGACCGAAAATAAACGCCATCAGGACTGTACCTCACAACCGAAAATGATGGGTATGGGCGAATACCGGTTTTTGATACTTGCGGCCAACCGACTCAAATGAATCAGTATTTCGTTCGCGCGATACAACCAATGCGCGCAGCAACTTTTGCCGCCCAAGTTGCCCCGCCGGGATGGCTCACCTAACCTGCCGGCAGAACTGGCGGCCATGATCCGCCGCAACGGGAGGATAATCCGATGGCCCAGGCCGCCGCATCAACCGTCGCGCCGGCCGCGTCCGGAGCATTGGCGTTTGATTACATTATCGTAGGCGCAGGCTCCGCCGGCTGCACGCTCGCCGCCCGCCTCACCGAAAACCCCGCCATCCGCGTCCTGCTGCTCGAAGCCGGTGGCCCCGACAGCAACCCCTGGCTCGCCATCCCCCTCGCCTGGGGCCGCGTCCTGCGCGAACGCATGGACGACTGGATGTATTTCGCCGAGCCCGAGGAGCGCATGGCCGGCCGCGCCATCGAATGCGCCCGCGGCAAGGTGCTCGGCGGCTCCTCCTCGATCAACGCCATGGTCTATGTCCGCGGCCACCGGCTTGATTACGAGCGCTGGGCCGCCTCGGGCCTGAAAGGCTGGTCCTTCGCCGACGCCCTGCCCTATTTCAAGCGCGCCGAGAGCTGGGAGGGCGGCGAAACCGAGCTGCGCGGCGGCAGCGGCCCGCTCACGGTCGTCACCTCCCGCTACCAGGACCCGCTCGTCGAGGCCTATGGCGAGGCCGGCGCCCAGATCGGCATCCCCCGCACCGACGATTATAATGGCGTCGAGCAGTTCGGCCTCGCCCGCGCCCAGTCCACCATCCGCGACGGCCGCCGCTGCTCCACTGCGGTGGCCTATCTCCGCCCCGCCCAGAGGCGCCCCAACCTGCACATCGCCCTGCACGCGCTGGCCACCAAAATCCGCTTCGACGGCACCACAGCCGTCGGCATCGAGTACAGCATGAAGGGCGCGCCGATGTCCGCCGAAGCCAGGCGCGAGGTCATCCTCTGCGGCGGCGTCATCAATTCCCCGCAATTGCTGATGCTCTCCGGCATCGGCGACCCCGCGGAACTCGCCCGGCACGACATTCCCCTCCGCGTCGCCCTGCCCGGCGTCGGCCAGAACCTGCAGGACCATGTCTCCGTCGGCCTCGGCTACCAGCGATCCTCCCCAGGCCCGTTCCAGGCCGCGATGCGCCTCGACCGCATCGTCCCCTCGCTCGCCGCCTGCTACCTGCTCGGCCGCGGCTTCGCCACCGGCCTGCCGCACGGCCTGATGGGCTTCGTGAAAACCGACAGCGCCCTGCCAATGTCCGACATCCAGATTCTCTTCCACGGCGCGCCCGGCGACGCCAATTTCTGGCTGCCCCCCTTCCGCCCCCCCTTCCAGGATGGCTTCGGCTCCCGCGTCGTGCTGCTGCGCCCGAAAAGCCGCGGCCGCGTCACCCTGCGCTCCGCCGACCCCGCCGCCGCCGCGATCATCCGGCAGAACTTCATGGCCGAGCCCGAGGACTGGCACGTTTTGCGCAAGGGCGTGCGCATCGTGCGCGACCTCGGCCGGCAACCGGCCCTACAGCGCTTCATCAGCAAGGAGCTGACATTGGCCGGCAAGGACGTCTCCGACGAGCAGATCGACACGCTGATCCGCGCCACCTCCGCCACCGCCCACCACCCGCTCGGCACCTGCAAGATGGGCATCGATGCCGACCCGATGGCGGTGGTCGACGCCAATCTGCGCGTCCGCGGCACCCAAAATCTGCGAGTTGTCGACGGCGCGGTCATGCCCGACCTCGTCGGCGGCAACATCAACGCCCCCATCATCATGATCGCCGAACGCGCCGCCGACCTGATCCGCGGCCTCCTTCCAGAAGCCGCATGATGCGCGCCCTCCTCGCACTCATCCTGCTTCTGCCGCTGTCCGCCCGCGCCCAGACGCACGTCACCCCCACCCCGCTCACCATCGGCTACACCGCCGGCAGCGCCATGGTGCCGGTCCTCATCGCCAACCAGCAGGGCCTGTTCGCCAAACACGGCATTGCGCCGAAACTCGTCCAGCTCGCCTTCACCGCCATCACCCCGCAGGCCCTGGCCGGAGGCACCATCGATATCGGCGTCGGCACCGCCCCGGTGCTGCTCACAGCGTTCGCCGGCG
>CAIVDX010000648.1 GCA_903904805.1 uncultured Rhodospirillales bacterium | reverse complement strand
GCACGATCGCATCCGTCTCGCGGATGTTGGCCAGGAACTGGTTGCCCAGCCCCTCGCCCTTCGAGGCGCCACGCACCAGGCCCGCGATGTCGACGAATTCCAGAGATGTCGGCACGATCTTTTGCGACTTGCCGATGCGGCTGAGCTCACCCAGCCGTGGATCGGGCACCGCCACGCGGCCGACATTCGGCTCGATGGTGCAGAACGGATAATTCGCCGCCTGTGCCGCGGCGGTTGCCGTCAGCGCGTTGAACAGGGTGGACTTGCCGACATTCGGCAGCCCGACAATGCCACAATTGAAACCCATCAGCTCGCATCCTGTGTGAGAAGTGCCACGCGCGTCATGAAGGCCTCCGGCGTGCCCGCGGCCAGCATCGGCGCGGCGTCGGCCACCGCATCGAGCAGGCTCGCCAGCCAGTCCTGATCCACCTTGGCGAAATCGCCGAGCACATGGCCGGTGACCCGATCCTTGTGGCCGGGATGGCCGATGCCCAGCCGCACCCGGTGATAATCCTGTGTGCCCAGCTGGCGATCCATGCTGCGCAGCCCGTTATGGCCGGCCGCGCCGCCGCCCATCTTCACCCGAACCTTGCCCGGCACCAGATCCAGCTCGTCGTGAAAGGCCGTGATGTCGCCGGGCGGGATCTTGAAGAAGGCGCTTGCCGCCTGCACCGATTCGCCCGAGGCATTCATGTAGGTCATCGGCTTCAGCGCGAGGATCTTGTGCCCACCGATCATGCCCTCGGCCACCAGGCCTTTGAAGCGTGACCGCCAGGGGCTGAACCGATGCCGATCGGCGATGCGATCAAGCGCCATGAAGCCGATATTGTGGCGTTGGCGTGCCATGCCCGGTTCCGGATTGCCCAGACCAACCCAGAGCAGCATGTCACGCCACCACCTTGTCCTTCCCCACCCCGCTTGTCGTCGGGGGGGCGGGATTACTTCTTCGCGGCGGGCTTGGCCGCGGCCTTGCCCTTCGCGGCCGGCGCCGCGGCCGCCGCGGCCTCAGGCGCCGCCTCGACCTTGGTCGGCGGGGCGACGGTGGAGATCACGAAGTCACGGTCGGTGATCACCGGCTTGCAGCCGTCGGTGCCCGCGAGGTTCGACCAACGGATGTTGTCGTTGATGTCGAGCGCGCCGAGATCGGCGACGAAGTGCTCGGGAATGTTCTCGGGATCGACCCGCACATCCACGCTGTGACGCACCACGTTCAGCACGCCGCCCTTCTTGATGCCGGGGCAGGTGGCATCGTTGATGAACTGCACGGCCACCGCGACGGTGATCAGCTCACCCGGCAGCAGGCGCTGGAAATCGACATGCTCCGGCGCATCCGACACCGGATGGAACTGCACGTCGCGCATCAGCGCGCGCACGGACTCGTCACCGACCTTGATTTCATACAGACGCGACCGCCAGCCGCTCTTGTGCAGCTCACGGATCACGGCGCGGGGGTCGAGCGCGATGAGTGTGGGGGCGATCTTTGCCCCATAGATGACGGCAGGAACCTTTCCTGCCCGACGTGTCGCCCGCGCCGCCCCCTTACCTGCACGCTCGCGCGACACGGCCTCAATGGTTGTCGTGTTGGCCATGATATCCTCGCATGATGAATGACGCCGGCCTCCAGGGGTGCCAGCGCAGAGGCGGGCGTATAGAGCCGGGACGGCTTGGAAGGCAAGGGGCGCTGCCGCTTGACCCCGCTCAGGGCGGAGCCCTGGAAACCCTCGCGCCTGGAGCGTGGGGTGCGGCCGGTGGCCGTGATATCCCTCGCGCGGAGTTTCTCAGCGGGGGGATATCAGGGCCAGCGCCCCTGCCTCACACTCCAGGCGTTCAGGGGCTTGCGGCCTCGTCATGCGCAGCATGCGCTCGCGTGACGCCCCAATGGGGGCCAGGAACACAGCCGCTTTCCTGCCAAACCCCCTGACAATCCTCCCTTTTGCCCTTATCTCTGTGCGCATGGACGATAATACCTTCGACAAGGCCCTTCTCCACGAAGCCTTCGACCTCGCTGCCGAGGTTGGGTGGTCCCGCATGCGCATCGCCGAGGCCGCGCGCCGGGCCGAGTTGCCGCTGGAGCGTGCCAGGCGCCGGGTGCCCGGCAAGATCGCGCTGCTGATGCTGCTGGGGCGCGTGGCGGACGAGTCTGCCCTGTCGCAGGTGATGAGCGAGGGGACCGCGCGGGACCGTCTGTTTGATCTGCTGATGCAGCGCCTGGAGGTGTTCCAGGCCCATCGCGCCGGCGTGCTGGCGCTGTTCCGCGCCTTGCCGCTGGAGCCGGCCACCGCCCTCATTCTGGCCCGTGCCACCCGCCGCTCGATGGGCTGGATGCTGGATGGCGCGGGGATCTCCTCGGCTGGGCCGGAGGGCTGCCTGCGGCTGCAGGGGCTGATGGGCGTGTGGCTGTGGGCGGTGCGCGCCTGGTCGCGCGATGACAGCCCTGATCTCACCACCACCATGTCGGTGCTCGACAAGGCATTGGGCCAGGCGGAGAGCGCTGCCAACTGGCTCGGCGGGCGTCGCGGCAAGCCAGGCGCGGCGGCGGAGGGCGACGCATTGGACGGTTTCGCCGAGGATGATATCGATCCGGCACCCGCGGATTGACGCAATCGTCATAAGCCTGCCCTGGTTTGGCGCGATATTTGCGGGCAATATGATCACGCTCCCGCTCACGGGTGTCTGCATCACAGGAGAGCCAGATGGCCAAGCCAGCCGAAACCATGGTGAAGGAAGCCACCGCGGCAACCAACACCGCCTTCGAGGCCGCGCAGAAGATGGGTGCGCAGTTCACCCAGATGTTCTCGCAGATGAAGATGCCCTCGATGATCGACATCGAGCCGTTGCTCGCCGCCCAGCGCAAGAACATCGAAGTGCTCACCGCCGCCAACAAGGTGGCGATGGAGGGCGCGCAGGCCGTCGCCCGCCGTCACATGGAGATCGTGCAGCACGCCGTCGCCGAAATGACCGAGACGATGCGGGCGATGTCCACCACCACCGACCCCGCCGCGCGCGCCACCAAGCAGGCCGAGCTGCTGAAGTCGGCCTATGAGAAGGCGGTGGCGAACCTGCAGGAAATCTCCGACATGATCCAGAAAGCCAACGGCGAGGCCGTCGGCATGCTGAACCACCGCTTCACCGAGGCGATGGATGAGGTGAAGACGCTGATCGCCAAGACAAAGGCCTGACATCTAGCTCCGACGACCGGCAAGCCGCCGCAGACGCGGCTTGCCGGTCAGTTTCGACTCGTCCAGCACCGCGTGCAGCCGCGCCACCGTCTCCGGCGACATTTTGGAGATCGTCTGCGCGACCCGGTTGGCCAATGCGGTCTGCTCCGGCGACAGCCCGCCGGTTTCCACCACCACCTTGGGATGCGACAGCCGCGCGAGCCGCGCCAGCTCGTCCGCGTCGTCCCAGATCAGCCCGAAAAACTCGCAGACCTGATGCACCAGGCCAGGCCCGGGCGCGCCACGACGGCCATGCTCCAGCGCCGAGATATAGGCGGGGCTGACGCGCAGGCCGGCGGCGAGGTCGCGCAGCGTCACGCCACGCTCGGCGCGCAGGGCGCGAACGCGGGCGCCGAACGGGGTCATTGGCGGGTCCGGCGCAGCAGAATGCGCAAAGCGCCGTCGTTGGCCGCATGTGGATGCGCCACCGCCAGCAACAGCGGGCGCAGGCTGGGCAGGTTGAGCCAGAGCGGCACCTCGCGCCGCAAAATGCCCGCCCCGTCGCGCCCCCGCCCGGTGATCACCTCCACGCAGCGCACGCCGTCGGCCTGGGCGCGGCGCAGGAAATGGTCAAGCGCATAATGTGCGGCCTGCGCGGTGTGGGTGTGCAGATCCAGCCGGCGTTCGGGGCTGAGGCTGCCGCCGCGAAAGCGCTGCCAGGTGGCCTTGTCGAGCCCGGCAGGCGCGTCACCCACCGAAATCGGCGCGGCGGAGCGGCGTGGTGCGGCAGCGATCGGCCGCGGCGACGGCACGGGGCTGGCAGCGACGATCGGACCGGCTGTGGAGGCAGCAGGCGCATCGATGATCTCCATCCGGCCCGGCAATGGCTTCACCTGCCGCGCCAGCGCCGCCCACACCGCCCGATCCTCGTCGCTCAATCCCCGCAGCCGCGCCATGCCGTGTCCGAGACCCTGTGTGGTTGCCGCCCGCCTAGCCACTCAGCAGGCCGCGTGCCACCGCAGCATATTCCTCATCGAGTTCGATGCCGATCCCGCGCGCACCCACCGCGCGCGCGGCCAGCAGCGTGGTGCCGGTGCCGGCGAAGGGATCAAGCACCAGGGCGTCCGGCTTGCCGTGCAGCCGGATGCACCATTCCGGCAGTGTCTGCGGGAAGGGCGCGGGATGGTGGTGGCGCTGCTGCTTCGAGCGGATGGTGCGGTAGGGGATGAACCAGCTGTCGCCACGGCAGCGCAGGTCGCGCGTGTGGCCGCGCCGGGCGATGTTGGATTTGTCCTTGAACGGCACTCCGATCGCCAGGCGGTCAAGCACCACGTGCCCGGTATGGGTCAGATGGAACAGGTTTTCGTGGTTGCGGTTGAGGAAACGGGTGCCGCCGACCGGCTTGTAATGGCCGACCGAATCGCCCTCCAGCGCGATCGATTTCACCCAGGTGATGTGGTTCTGCAGCGCGAAATGCGGCCGCAGCCGGGTGATCAGTTCGAACGGCACCCAGGGCTGGGTGGAGGAACCGGCGATGTTGAGAAAGAAGCTGCCATCGGGTGCGAGCACCCGGCCGATCTGCTGGCAGATGCCCACCAGCCAGGCGAGATAGTCCGCCTCGGCGCGATCATCGCGATAGGTGCGATAGCGCAGATCGAGATTATAGGGCGGCGAGGTGACCACCACATCGATGCAGCCATCGGGCAGCAGCGGCAGGATGGCACCGCAATCGCCCTGCAGCAGCCGCCAGCCCTGCGGGCCGGGCGCCCAGTCGATCGAGGCAGGGGCCGCCTGGTTCAGGCGCTGCGCGCGCCGGTCAGGCGCCAGGTCGGGTCGGGCGAGGTCAGATCGCGCTCGAAGGTCCACAGATCCGCAAGCTCGGTCACCGCGTCGGTGCCGTGGATCGGCTCCTTGTTGGCATCGATGATCATGCTGATCTGGTCAGACACAATCCGCACGGTGATCGCCGCCACCGAGCCGGTCAGCACCGCGCCGACGATGCGCAGTTCGCTGATGTCGCGCAGCTGGCTGATCTGCGTCTCGCCACGCTCCATCCGGCCGTTGATGGCATCGCAGAAGGCGGCGAACATTTCCGTGTTGAGCAGCGGCTGCAAGGCCGCGCGGTCACCCAGCGCGAAGGCGTTCACGATCATGCCGAAAGCTTGGCCGGCACCGGTGAGAAAGCGATCGGGGTCGAACTCACCGAGCTTGCGCATCGCCAGCAGGGTGCTGCCCGGCTCGCTGGTGGGATCGGGCAGGATATGGGCGGTGCGCGGGACGGCGACCGGCTCGGCGCGTGCCTCGATCACCGGCGCGCCGATCCCGCCGGGCGCAACCGGTGCCGCCGGGCGCTCGAACCCGGTGCGACGGCCGAGGATGCTGCGCAGCCGCAGCACCAGAAATGCCGCGATCATCGCGAACAGAATGAGATCAACCGGGATAGAGCCGCTGTCCATTGGGGACCTCCGGGCACAGACATAAGCGCCGTGAGGGGCCCGCACAACCGCGCCACCTTTCAAGCCGGCGTTTCATCGCCTAATGGCGGGTCATGATCCTGCTCCGCCACGGCCAAAGTGAATTCAATGTCCGGTTCTCGGTCGCCAAGATCGACCCTGGCATCCCCGACCCCGGCCTGACCGATCTGGGCCGCGACCAGGCGCGCGCGGCCGCGATGGCGCTGGAAGGCCGTGGCCTCGCCCGCATCATCTGCTCGCCCTACACCCGCGCCATCCAGACCGCGACCGAGGTGGCCGCCCATCTGCATCTGCCGGTGCATGTCAGCCCGCTGGTGCGCGAGCGCTACGCCTTTTCCTGCGACATCGGCACGCCGGCCACCGAGCTCGCCCGCGCGTGGCCGGCGCTCGATTTCAGCCATCTCGACGAGATCTGGTGGCCCACCGTCGAGGAGCCGTTCGAGGTCGCCGGTGGCCGCGCGGCCCGCTTCCGTGCCGAGATGGCCGCGCTGCCCGATTGGAGTGCCACGCTGGTGGTCAGCCATTGGGGCTTCATCCTCGCGCTGACCGGCGTGCGCAGCCAGAATGGCGACCTGATCGACTTCGACCCCACCTCCCCGGCCCCACCGGGCGGCGTGTTCCCGGTGGCCGGCCCCTATCTCACGCCGAAACCCGCAAGCTGACTTTCGCGCCGCCGCGCCGCGTGCTACCGGGCGCCGCGACACAGGAGATCAGCATGTCCGAAACAGCCGCCCCCGCCGCGCCGCAGCCGCCTTTGGTGGTCAACATCCAGTATGTGAAGGACCTCTCCTTCGAGGTGCCGAACGCTCCGGCCGTCTATGCCACCCTGCGCGCCCAGCCGGCCGTCAATCTCAATCTCGATGTTCAGGTCCGTCGCCTGCAGGACGGCGCGGACATGTTCGAGGTGGTGCTGGCCATCCGCGCCGAGGCCACAGAGCCGCCGCAGAACGGCAGCACCGAGACCGGCCCGATCGTCTTCATCGCCGAGCTGGCCTTTGGCGGCGTGTTCACCCTCACCAATGTGCCGGCCGAACATGTGGAGCCGATGCTGGTGGTGGAATGCCCCCGCCTGCTGTTCCCCTTCGCCCGCAACATCCTCGCGGACGTGACGCGCGACGGCGGCTTCCCGCCGGTGATGCTGCAGCCGGTTGACTTCGTGGCCCTGTGGCAGTCGCGCCGGGCGCAGCAGGCTCCGACGGCTGGGAACGCCTGAGGACACGCGCTGCGTTTCTGAAGAAAGAAGCAGCAGACTTTTGATTGTCGGGGTCTTATTTGACCCGCACAACTCGTAACATGTTCGTCGTCCCCGGCTGGCCGAAAGGCACGCCGGCGGCGACGACGAGTTCCTGGCCAGGTTGGGCAAAGCCCTCGGTCTGCGCGGTTTTTACGGCGCGCGTCATCGTCTCCGCCACGCCGTGGGTGCCCTCGCTCACCACCGCATGAACGCCCCACACCAGTGCCAGGCGACGCGCAGTGGCCACGTTTGGTGTGATCGCCACCACCGGGGCCACCGGGCGGGCACGGGCGGTGCGCAAGGCGGTGCTGCCTGACTCCGTGAAGGCCACGATCGCCGGCGCCGCGATCGTCTCGGCCACTTGTGCCGCGGCCGCGGCGATCGCATCGGCCGAGCTGTGGCCAGGGGCGGACCGCGTGGCATCGATCCCCAGCCGCCAGCCATGGTCCTGCTCGGTGCGGGCGATGATGCGGTCCATGATATTGACCGCCTCATACGGATATTGCCCGGCCGCCGTCTCCGCCGAGAGCATCACCGCATCGGCGCCATCGAACACCGCGGTGGCCACATCGGACGCCTCGGCCCGCGTCGGCGCGGGGGCGGAGATCATGCTCTCCAGCATCTGCGTGGCCACCACCACCGGCAGGCCGCGCGCGCGGGCGGCGCGGACGATGCGCTTTTGTGCCAGCGGCACCTCCTCGGGCGGCAATTCCACGCCGAGATCGCCGCGCGCCACCATCACCGCGTCCGAGAGGTCCAGGATCGCATCGAGATTGTCGAGCGCCTGCGGCTTTTCCAGCTTGGTCATGATCCAGGCGCGCCCGGCGGCGATCTCGCGCGCCTCGGCCACATCCTCCGGCCGCTGCACGAAGGACAGCCCGACGAAATCACAGCCCTGCGCCAGCGCGAAGGCGAGATCGGCGCGGTCCTTTACGGTGAGTGCCGGGATCGGCAGCACGATATCCGGCACATTGACGCCCTTGCGGTCCGACAGCGATCCGCCGGTGACAACCTCGCACTCCAGCCGGTCGCCACGATTGCGCACCACGCGCAGACGCAGCTTGCCGTCATCGAGCAGCAGGGATGTGCCGATGCCGGCGGCGTCCATGATTTCCTGATGCGGCAGGTTCACCCGCCGCGAGTCACCGGGGGTGGGGTTCATGTCCAGCGTGAAGGCCTGGCCGGTCTGCAGATGCACCCGCCCGCCGGCGAAGCGCCCGACGCGCAGTTTCGGCCCCTGCACGTCCGCCAGAATGCCGATCGGCCGGCCGGTCTGCTCCTCCAGCGCGCGGATCATCGCGAAGCTGTTGAAGTGATCCTCATGCGTGCCGTGGGAGAAGTTCAGCCGGAACACATCCACCCCGGCGGCGAACAGCCGCGCCAGCATCTCCGGATTGGCCGAGGCCGGGCCGACGGTGGCGACGATGCGGGTGCGGCGGCGGCGACGAATACGGATGCGAGGCGGCATGAAATACCCTTTCAGGCGACGAGAATGGCGCGGAAATCATTGACATTCGTGTCAGTCGGTCCGGTGCGGATCAG
>CAIVDX010000647.1 GCA_903904805.1 uncultured Rhodospirillales bacterium | reverse complement strand
GCCGATGGTGACGGCCTCGCCGGCGGCCTTCTTGCGGGAGGAGGTCTCGATGATGGTCGGGCAGCTGCGGCCGCCGAACAGCAGCGAGGTGGTGTCACTCTTCGGGTCGCAGCCGATCAGCAGCACCCGCTTGCCCTGCTGCGCCATCATGTAGCTGAGATTGGCCAGGGTGAAGCTCTTGCCGATGCCACCTTTGCCGTAGATCGCGATGATCTGGGTCTTTGGCTTTTCGGCGCCGGCCGGCGGGTTGGCGTCGGGGCGCATGTCGGGGGTGTGTGCGTTCATGCGCTGGCTCTCCAATCGAGGATCATCTTGAGGCAGGACGGATCGGCGAATGCCGTCCGATAGGCCGCGGGCGCATCGGATGCGTCGGCGCGATGGGTGATCAGACCGTCCAGCGACAGCCGTCCGTCGGCGATCATTGCAAGGACGGCGTCGAGATCTTCTGGGCGCCATTCAGCGGCGATGCGAAAGCGCGCCTCCCGCATGAAGGCCGCCGGAAAGGCAAAGGAGAAGCGTCCGGGGTAGAAGCCGGCGAGCACGATCTCACCGCCCGGCGCGAGACGGCCGATCAGCGAATCGATGGCATCCACGCTGCCGCTGACATCGTAGATCGAGCGATAGTCGCGGCGCGGATCGTCGCCCTCGCGCACCACCCGATAGCCCAGCGCGCCATCCATGCGGATCTGATTGGTTTCCCAGACCGTCACCTCGGCACCCAGCATGACCGCCAGGCGCGCCAGCAGACGGCCGAGGACGCCGTGCCCGACGATCAGGTCAGGCAGCGCGCCGGCAACGATGGCGTGATAGGCCGTGGTCGCCAGGGCGATCAGCACGCCGCGCTCGCGCAGGTCGGGATCGATGCGGGTGGCGCGGGCGGCGGGCACCACGACGCGGGCGGCGGCGCCACCGAACAGCCCGCGCACCGCGCCGAAGCACCGCGCGCCGGGCACGAACACGGTCGGGCCGACCAGGGCGGTGTGGTTCGCGCCGGCGGCGACAACCTCGCCGACCGATTCGTAGCCGGGCACCAGCGGATAGCCGAAGCCGGGAAATGGCGGCATCCGTCCCTCGAACAGCAGTCGCTCGGTACCGGTGCTGATGCCGCTCCAGGAGATGTCGACGAGCAGGTCGCTCTCACCCACCGGGTCGAGCGGCAGCCGGGAGATCGACAGATCCTCCGGCCCGTTCAACACGACTGCGAGTGCGTCCATTCTGTCGTCCTCCCACCCCTTTGGGGGCGTCCCGATTGTGGTGTCACTCTAGATTGTGGTGTCACTCTAGGATGACATGCAAAGTTGTCAATTTTAATTTACACCTCCGCGATCAGGACCCGGGTGAGCAGCGGCTGCGCGCTGCGGCGTTCGCGCACCGCGCTGAAGCCCGCCGCGCGAATCAGGGCCGTGAGCTCCGCGCGGCTGCGTGGCCGGCCGCTGCCCATGCAGAGCAGGTAGATGGCGAAATAGGCCTGCACGCCGGCGGCACCCGTTGTCTCGGCCATCGGCTCGGCCACCAGCAGGCGCCCGCCGGGGGGCAGCGCGGCACGCACGCCGCGCAGAATGGCCAGCGCGGCCGCGTCGTCGTGGTCGTGCAGCACCCGCACGAGGGTGGCGATGTCCGCGCCGGTGGGCAGGCTATCTGCGCGCGCGTCGCCGCCGCACGCGGTCGCCCGGCTGCCCAGGCCCGCGGCGGCAAAACGCGCCTGCGCGCGGGCGGCCACCGGCGGCAGGTCGAACAGCATGCAGCGCAAGGCGGGCGCGGCCGCGGCCACCGCGGAGATGAAACTGCCGTCGCCGCCGCCGACATCCAGCAGCAGCGTGTGGCGGCGGAACGGGTAGCAGCCGAGAATCGCCGCCGAGACCAGCGGCTGCGAGGCCGCCATCAGCCGTGTGTAGGCGCTGACCGCCTGATCATCGAGTGCTGCCGGCCGCGCTGCGCCGGCATAGGCCCAGAAGCCGCCAAGTTCGGTGTCAGCGGCGCCGGCGCGCAGCAGCGCCACCGGGTCGGCGAGGTCGCGGTAGAGCAGGGCGTGGTGGCGCACCATCGCG
>CAIVDX010000646.1 GCA_903904805.1 uncultured Rhodospirillales bacterium | reverse complement strand
GAGAAACCGTGCACGATCGGATTGTCGCCATAGCCGGCGGTGACTTCGACGAGCTCGAGCGCCAACGTGCTCATGCCGCGCCCCTCATCTCGGCCTCGGCCATCTCCGGCGTCATGCCGAGATAGGCTTCGAGCACGCGGGCATCGGTGTGGATTTCCGCCGACGTGCCTTCGGCCAGCTTGCGGCCCTGGTCGAGCACGACGACATGGTGACAAAGATTGGTGATGAACTCGACATTGTGCTCGACGATCAGGAAGGTCTCGCCGGCCGCGTTGAGCCGCTGCAGGACCTCCTCGATCTCGCGGATTCGCGTCGGGTTCACGCCCGCCACCGGCTCGTCGAGCACCACGACCTTGGGCCGCGGCATCAGCGCGGCGGCCAGTGCCGTCAGTTTCTTCTGACCATAGGAGAGAATGCCGGCCTCGGCCTCGAAATAACGGCCGAGCCCTACCAGGTCGATCAGCTCGCGGGCGCGCTTCTCCGCGGCATCGGCAGCCTCGCGATAGCGCGCCGTGCGCAGCAGCTCGTCGGTCCATTTCGCCTTGTCGAACTGCTGGGCGGCGATGGTGAGGTTGTCGCGCAGCGACAGCCGGTCGTAGACCCGCACCGTCTGGAACGTGCGCATCAGCCCGGCCCGCGCGATCTCGTGCGCGGCAAGTCCGGTGATGTCGCTGCTGCCCAGCACGACGCGGCCGCTATCGGCCTTCTGGAAGCCCGCGATGCAGTCGATGGTCGTGCTCTTGCCCGAACCGTTGGGGCCGATCAGGCCGGTGATGGAGCCCTGCTCGACATCGAACGACACGCCGTCCACGGCATGCACGCCGGCATACGATTTCCGCAGGTTGCGGATCTCGAGCATGGCGGTCATTGCTGCAGCGCCGCCCGCGTGCGGGCGAGCTTGCGTTCGTGCAGCCAGCCCGCGAAGCCGCCGGGCATGACCAGCATGGCGATCAGCAGGATGGCACCATAGATGATCATGCGGAAATCGGCGGAGAAGCGCAGGATCTCCGGCAGCGCCGACATGGCGATCCCGGCGATGACGACGCCCCAGAAGCTGCCGGCGCCGCCGATGATGACCATGATCAGGAAGGTCTGCATGTAGTAGAAATCGAGGAACAGCGGATCGATGACCCTGAGGTGGAAGCAGAAGATGCCGCCCGCCATGCCGGTGACGGCGGCGCTCACGGCAAAGGCCGCGAGCTTGTAGGGCATCGGCGAGATGCCTTGGGCGCGCGCCAGCGGCTCGTTCTGCTTGATTGCGGTGAGGGTGCGGCCGATACGCGAGGTGCAGAGCGCGTATAGGAACCCGAGCGCCAGCACGGCATAGGCCCAGGCGATCCAGTAGAAGCGTGCGGTGGTGTCGAAGGCGAAACCGAACAGGCTGGGTGGCGTCAGGTTGGCGATGCCGAGCGGGCCGCGGGTAAGGTCGACCCAGTCGCGCGTGATCAGCGTGACCAGGAGGGCAAAGGTGAGGGTCACGATCACGAAGGTATGGCGGCCGGTGCGCAGGGTCGGATAGCCGATCAGCAAAGCGAGGACGGCGTTGAAAAGACCTGCCCATATCAGCCCCAGCCAGAAAGTGCCGCCGAAGGTCATCACCGTGAGCGCCGTGGCGTAGCCGCCGATGCCCCAGAAGCCGAGCTGGGCGAAGGAGAGCAGCCCGGTGTAGCCGTAGATCAGGTTGAGCGCCGCAGCCGACACGGTGAAGACGGCCGCCGAGACGGCGATGCCCAGGACATAGTTCGACGACGTGAGCCAGGGCAGGGCGCCCGCCAGCAGCGTGGCCGCGATGATGGCCGCGGCTTTCATACGATGGCCTTTCATCCGACGCGCATGGCGCCGCGCTTGAACAAGCCGTCGGGCTTCACGAACAGCACCAGGATCATGACAACGAAGACGGCGCCTTCCTGCCAGGCGATCTCGAAGAAGCCGCCGATCCAGTTCTCGACCAGGCCCAGCACCACCGCCGCCACGATCGCGCCAGGGATATTGCCCAGCCCACCGATGATCACCAGGGCGAAGGCCTTGAAGATCAGGAACTGGCCCATGTAGGGCGTGACGAGCTGGATGGGCGAAATCGCGGCGCCCGCCAGGCCGCAGAGGCCGGCGGCCAGGATGACGGCATTGCGCGCCACGGTGCGGGGGCGGATGCCCACCATCAGCGCGGCCTCGCGGTTCTGGGCGATGGCGCGCATGGCGCGGCCGAACTGGGTGTGGCGCAGCACCAGGTAGAGGCCGCCGAAGGCCGCCAGCGCGCCGCCTGCCGCAATCACCCGCGTCCAGGTGATGCGGATCGAGCCGATCTCGATCCCGTCGAACCCGTACTGCGTGTCGACCATGCGCGGCGTGGCGGAGAAAATGTACTGCATCACGTGGATGACGACGATGGAGAGGCCGAGCGTGATCAGGATGCTGCGCTCGAACTCGTCGGGCTTCAGCCGCACCAGCAGGACCT
>CAIVDX010000645.1 GCA_903904805.1 uncultured Rhodospirillales bacterium | reverse complement strand
GTGAATGGCGAGGAGCTGGCGGATGAGAAATTCCATCCGTTCTGGGCCCGGGCCGAACAGCTCGGTGCCTTCGTGATGATCCACCCCAATGGATTCACCGAGGGGTCACGCTTCAGCAACTATTATTTCAACAACGTGATCGGCAATCCTGTTGAGACAACGACCGCACTTCATCATCTGATCTTCTCCGGCACGCTGATGAAGTTCCCCGATCTGAAGCTGATGGCGGTGCATGGCGGCGGCTATCTGCCGGCCTACACAGGGCGCATCGATCACGCCTGGGGCGCACGGGTGGACACGCATGGTGGTCTGCCGCTGCCGCCGAGCACCTATCTGCGCCAGGTCTATCTCGACACGGTGGTGTTCAGCACGCACCAGCTTGCCTATCTGCTTGAGCTGTTCGGCCCCGATCGCATTCTGATGGGCACCGACTACCCGTTCGACATGGGCGAATACGACCCCGTCGGCCACATCGCCAGCATCGACTGGATGGACGATGTGACCTTCGAAAAACTCACCGGCGGCAACGCCAGGCGCGTCCTGGGGATCTAGACTTTCAAAAGGTTTTTGGTTCTTTCTCTCAAAAACGAGTGTTCGTTCTTGAGAGAAAGAACCAAGACATTTTGAAAATTTGGTGCGGCATCATGCAAGGCTCATTGCGCGACATCAGGCTGTTCGTGGCGGCATATGAAGAGCGGTCCTTCACGCTCGCCGCCCAGCGCGAGTGCGCGACGCAGTCCGGCGTGTCGCAGCATGTCCGCAATCTGGAAGATGGCTTCGGCGTGCGCCTGTTCAGCCGCGATCGCGGGCGCATCAGCCCGACGCCGGCGGGGGATGCCTATTATCGCCGCTGCATCGATGTGATCCGCGCGCATGATGCCGCCTCGCGCGCCGCGGCCGCCTTCGCGCATGGGCTGGATGGCCAGATCACCGTGGGGCTGATGCCGACGATGACGCGTTGCTCCACCGCACCCGCGCTGGCGCGCCTGCTTGCCGCGCACCCGAATGTGGATGTGCGGGTGGTGGAGGCCTATAGCGGCGCACTGACGCAGATGGTGCGGGCGGGTGAGCTGGATTTCGCCATCGTGCCAGGATTTGCCGGAGATGCCGGGCTGCGCTGCCATCCGTTCTTGCGCACGCCCGAACTGCTGGTGGCGCGCGCCGGCGGGCCGCTGCCCGGCGATGCCCCGGTGCGCCTGGCCGAGCTTGGCCCCCTGCAACTGGTGCTGCCGAGCCGCGCCAACACACGCCGGCTGACGCTGGAAACCTACTGCGCCAGCGTGGGCGCGGAGATCGCCCGCGTGATCGAGCTGGACGCGATGTTCGCCACGCTGGATTTCGTCTGCCGCAGCGATTGGGTCACGATCCTGCCGGCGATCATGATGGGGCGCGATGTCGGGCCGCGGCTGGTTGCCAGCCCGATCGTCGAGCCGCCACTGAGCCTCGATCTGATGCTGATCGAACCCGCCCGTCGCGCGCTGGCACCGGCGGCGGAGATTTTTCTTGGCCTGCTCCATGAGGAGGCCGACGGTCTGTCGACCCTGTGGCGCCAGGGCGGGCATCAAGAAAGCTGATCGCAGCAGGTTGATCTTATAATTCCACCACCAGCGGCGAACTCGCTATCACGGTCGCTGAACCACAT
>CAIVDX010000644.1 GCA_903904805.1 uncultured Rhodospirillales bacterium | reverse complement strand
GGCGATGGCGGCCGGCGGCTTCCTGGCGGAGACTTCGGCGAGCAGGATCGACAACACGCCGGTGACCAGCGGCGCGTACAGGGTGATGTCTTTCACCACACCCGGGTCGACATGGACGTGCAGCAGGGCGAGCAGCCCGGTGATGCCGGCCAGCGTGCTGGCCTCGCCCAGCCGGGCGTTGAGGTATTTGAGAAGCTCCATCATCGGGAATTCCTTCATGCCGGATACCGCCGGCGGCGGATCACCAGAGGCCGACGACCCAGGCCAGCAGCCCGGCCGCGAACGACCCGCAGAACAGACAATGCCGGCGCGCGCGCGGTATCAGCCGCCGCCGGACAGCAGCGAGCCAACGGCGTCGATCCATGCGGGCGCGTGGTCGAGCGCCCATCCTACGATCCGAGCCAAGACGAGGCCGGCGACGGTCTCGACTGATTTTTGTAGGGCGGGACGGGTTTTAACGCTGCGTTCTCGTTTCGGGGGCGGGCGTGGCTTGGCCATGCCATATTTGTGACCTTTCAGTTTAACTGACACCGCGGCCTGTGACCTGCGTCACAGCAACGGCGGGCAAGGATATGCTCCGTGATGACGTCATCCCGGCTGATCTCTCAGTCGTGGTGGGGATCCGGCGGGGTGGCGCCCGCCTCCACCATCGGAAATCAGGCCTTCGAGGCCCAGGCAGCGCTGAGTCCGCGCTAGACGAAGCATGCGATTGATGCGGCGGCGTATGGATAACTTGGGGAGAAGGTCCACGACGGCGCGATCGGAGCGGCAGTGGTCTGAATTTCGTAAGCAAAGGCGCCGGCGTAGGATACCCCACCGACAAACCCAAGATTTTGCGCGATCGTGCCAACGTCCACCGAAACTGACGAGCTGCCGAAGCTTGAGCCGAGCGCATAAACCACCAAAGCCCCATTTGATGGAGGGGTCACGCTCCCCGGCGACAATGGCGACGTTGTGCCTGTGGCGCCATTCTGCCCCCGCGTTATCCCGGAGAAGCCGCTGAACGCCATCACGCAGAAAGACGGGTATGTGCCGGCACCGGAGACCTGGAATGTGTGCCCCGTTCCAACCGTAGGTGTCAGGCAAACGTATATTTGAGTTTGCACGGCCCCCGTGAACGCCGATGCGGTGAGCGGGGTCCAGGTATTTCCATAGCTATCCATTAACGTAATTGTCGAGCCAGCATTGGATGAGACGCAAGCGACAAGCATGTTTGCGGCTGCCGTATTGGCACCCGACGTCGGCCCAGCGCCGGAGGATGTTCCCTGCGCCCCAACGCTAAGCACGAAGGTGACCGGACCACCACCGCCACCACCGCCACCGCCAGTTCCCGCCGCAGAGGTGGTGACCGAAGCGCCCGACGATGCTGAAGAAGCACCTGCTGCGTTCACGGCTTTCAGGAAATAGGTATAGGCCGTGCTGGCCGCCGCGCTCGTATCCGTGAACACCGTAGAAGGCGCGATCGTTGCCACCAATGCCGCCGAACTGAACGACGCGGACAGGCCGGGAGCCCGCCACACCTGATAGGACAGGATCGTCGCGTCACTCGGCGCCGTCCAGGATAGGGCGGCAGCTGCCGGAAGCGCCGTCGCCGCAAGCCCCGTCGGCGCCGACGGGACCGAGGTCAGCAGCGCACCCGAATTGACCACGGACGACGTCGCCCAGGCCGACACCGCGGCGCCGTTCTGCGACACGGCACGCACCCGCCCCTGGTAGTTTGTCGATGCCAGCGCGGGCGACAGCGCATAGGACACAGCAGACGGCCCGGCACTGGCGCCGCTGCCCCAGGTCGTGCCGCCATCGACCGAATACTGGATTTCATAGGACCCGAGAATCGGCCCGGTCGAGGCCGTCCAGGCCAGCAGCATACCTAGAAACGTAGTGCCGTCCGCCTGCGTCACGCGGGTGACAGTCATACCGACGCCGCTCGGCGCCGCGATCACGAAGGCAGTCCCGGCCGGGGTGTAGGCATAGGCCGGGACGCTGGCGATATCCTGCTGGCCGCGCCCAAAGGCGTTGAAACTCACGAATTTGAACCAGAGCGGGACGCCGACATAGTCCTTCGGCAGCGGGTATTGCAGCAGCGCCGCCGGGTTGATGCGGCTGAACGACGCGCCGATCGCGTGTACCGCCGGGGTCGTTCCGTAACCGCCCCGTTGCAAATAGGTCAGATTGGCGCCGAAGGTGCTGGTGGCGGCCGCGCTGCCGTAGGAGATAATCTCCCCGCCAACCATCGAAGCCGACCGGCCGGCGTCAGCATCGGCGGTGGTCACGTCCAACGACAGCGCCGACCGGCTTTCCGTCAGATCGACCGCCAGGGTATGAGTGGTATCCAAGCTGGTCGCGGAGGCCAGCGCGGCCGTCAGCACGCCCTGCTGTGACGGCGCGGTGATTTGACCGATCCAGGCATACCGCAGGTCATCGGCACTGAGGTAAACGTCGCAGCCACCCCAGTCGGCGCCACCGGAGGCGCCCAACCACACCAGCGCCTGGCCGTTGGTCCAGATCGGCGACGGCTCAAAGATCAGCGGCGGGTTGATGTCACCCGGCGCCGCATCGAAATCAGGTTGCGCCGACGGCAGACCGGCCTGCGGCGGATACAGCGCCATGACGCCGACGGATGCCGGCTGCTCCTCCGCTTTGACGGCCAGGATGCCCTTGTCGTCTTCCTCGATATCCGTGATGCGCACCGGCAGCCGGTCAATCCCGACATTGAGATCAGTCAAGGTGACGATATCACCGGGCTCCAGCAGGATGAAATTCGGCAGCAGCCGGAAGCTGTAGGTATTGAGGATGTAAACCGTTCGGCGCCCGATCAGCGCGGCGACGGCGGCGCCGACCGTGGCGGTCGTGATTTCCTCGGCATTGACGATCTG
>CAIVDX010000643.1 GCA_903904805.1 uncultured Rhodospirillales bacterium | reverse complement strand
CTGGATCGCAATGAGGGCCAGCAGGGCTCCACGGTGCAGCTCACCATCGACAACGCCCTGCAGCAGGACGTGCTGGACGTGCTGGGCGACGAGAGCGCCTCGGCGGTGGTGCTCGATGCCCGCAATGGCGAGGTGCTCGCGCTCACCACCACGCCCTCTTTCGATCCATCTTTGTTCAATTCCGGCGTGTCTGCCGCGCAATGGGCGGAATGGACCTCGAACCGCAAGGCGCCGCTGATCAACAAGGCCACCGCCGGCCTGTATCCACCTGGCTCCACCTTCAAGATGGCCGTCGCGCTGACCGCGCTCGAGGCCCGCACGATCGGCCCGAATGACCGCATCGAGTGCCCCGGCTATCTCGATCTGGGCGACACGCGGTTCCATTGCTGGAGCAAATACGGCCATGGCGCGTTGAATCTGCGCGGCGGGCTGAAAAACAGCTGCGACGTGTTTTTCTATGAGGTCGCCCGCCGCACCGGCATCGACCGCATCGCCGCGATGTCGCACCGGCTTGGCCTGGGCACCGCGCTCGACATCGAGCTGCCTGGTGTGCGCTCCGGCCTGATCCCGACGCGCCAATGGCGGATGAGCAAGGGCAAGATCTGGAATATTGGCGACACCATCGTGAGCGGCATCGGCCAGGGCTATATCCAGGTCTCGCCGCTGCAGCTCGCCACCTATTGCGCCCGCATCTCCACCGGCCGCGCGGTGCAGCCGCATCTGGTGCGCAGTGTTGATGGCGTGATCCAGCATGGCGCCGAAGCCGCCGATTGGCCCACGCTCGGCCTCCCCGAGACCTACCTCAAGGCGGTGCGTGAGGGCATGTGGGCGGTGGTGAACGAGCAGGGCGGCACCGCGCCGGTGGCGAAGCTCTCCAATCCCGCCATCCAGCTCGCCGGCAAGACCGGATCGAGCCAGGTGCGTCGCGTCACCCGCGAACAGCGCGAGCGTGGCTTCAAATCGGAAAACCTGCCCTGGGAATATCGCCCGCACGCGCTGTTCGTGTGCTTCGCGCCCTATGACCAGCCACGCTACGCGGTGGCCGTTGTGGTCGAGCATGGCAATGCAGGTTCCGCCGCCGCCGCCCCGCTGGGCCGCGACATCATGTCCAGCGTGCTCAAGCGTGACCCGGCTGGCAAATCCGACCAGGGCCAGAAGCTGGCGCTGGGTGACCTGAAAGACCTTATCCAGGACCGCGCCAAGGGTGGCGCGCGATGATGCTGCAGCAGCGCCTGATCCGTCGCCCTGCGGAGCTGTTCACCGGCAAGCTCTGGCGGGTGAACTGGGTCTATGTGTTGCTGCTCTGCGCGCTCGCCGGCGTGGGCTACATCGCGCTCTATTCCGCCGGCGGCGTGCCCGAGCTGTATGCCAACCGTCACATCATGCGCTTCGGCATCGCACTGGTGATGATGCTGGCGATCGGCCTGACCGACATCCGCATCATCGCCAGGCTGTCATGGCCGCTCTACGCCTTTGCCGTCGGGCTGCTGGTGCTGGTGCTGCGCATGGGCCATGTCGGCAAGGGTGCGCAGCGCTGGATCTCCATTGGCGGTCAGGAGATGCAGCCGTCGGAGCTGATGAAGATCGCGCTGGTGCTTGCCCTGGCCAGCTGGTTCCACAAGGCGAGCCATGAGCGCATCGGCAACCCGCTCTTTGTCATCCCGCCGGTGATTTTCATTCTGGTCCCGGTCGGGCTGATCCTGAAGGAGCCGAACCTGGGCACCGCCGTGATCACCGCGCTGGTCGGTGGCGCGGTGATGCTGGCGGCCGGCGTGCGCCTGTGGAAATTCGCCCTGGTGCTGATCGGCGCGGCCATTGCGGCGCCGATGGCCTACAACCAGCTGCATGATTATCAGCGCGCCCGCATCACCACGTTCCTCAATCCTGAGAGCGATCCGCTGGGCGCGGGCTACAACATCATTCAGAGCCGCATCGCGCTGGGCTCCGGAGGCATGTGGGGCGAGGGCTGGCTGCATGGCAGCCAGGGCCATCTGAACTTCCTGCCCGAGAAGCAGACCGACTTCATCTTCTCGATGATCGGCGAGGAGTTCGGCTTTGTCGGCGGCGTGGCGGTGATGAGCCTGCTGATGCTGATCGTGCTCGGCGGGCTGCTGATCGCGATCCGCTCGCGCAGCCAGTTCGGCCGGCTGGTGGCGTTGGGCATCTCGTTCAATTTCTTCATGTATGCGCTGGTGAACATCGCCATGGTGATGGGCGCGATCCCGGTCGGCGGGGTGCCGCTGCCACTGATCTCGCATGGCGGCTCGGCGATGCTGACGGTGATGTTCGGCTTTGGCATCCTGATGTCAGTGCATGTGCATCGCGATGCGGTGTTCGCCGATGGGCGGGACGAGGATTAGCCGACTGCCGCCGCGCCTGCTGCGTGCCTGGCGCCGCAGCGACTATGAGGCGGCCGGCGCGGTGGCGCGGATCGGCCGCCGCTCGCCCGACATTGATCGCCTTCTCGCCGAGATGGGCACGCGCCAGGCGGTGTTCCTCGGCGCCTGGAATCCGGGCGGATGCCGGGTCGGGCCGGGCCGCAACCGGGCCGCCGAGCAACGGCTGCTGGCACTCACCAGGGGCCTGACACGCCGGGCCGGCTATGGCGCGCTGGGCGCCTGGCGTGAGCCGCATCTGCTGCTGGTCATCGCCCCGCGGCGGGCCGCCCGTCTGGCGCGAGCGCTGCGTCAGGCCGGCATGGTGGTGGTGCGGCGCGGCGCAAGGGCGCGGCTGGTGGTGCTGGCTTAGCTCTCGGCCCGCGGTTCGCCGCCCGCGCGCAGACGCATCGAGGCGCTCTCCAGTGCCTGCAGCACGGTGCCGGCATGGGCGCGCACGGTCTCGTCGTCATGCTTGGTCAGCTGGTCGGCGCGCAGCAGGGCCGGGGCGAGCTGGCTGCGCAGGTCATGGCGGAGGCTGGCCAGCGTGGCGCGCAGATCGGCGGCATCCTCGGGGGCGGTCTGAGGCTGCACAGCGCGCCGCGGCGATGCCAGCCAGCCGACCACAATGCCGGCAACCAGGCCCAGAAAGATCAGCCCAAGGCCGCTCATCCGCCCAACTCCCCTAGAGCAACCGGATCACGGTGTTCACGCGATCCGGCAGAGTCACTCGCCAAAACAAAGACCTGCGGCATGACCACCGATTCACACCACCGCGGTCACGCGCTAGCCGACAGGGTCCAGCCGGTCCAGCGCTGCCGCGGCCCTGCCGGCCTGGAAGAGTTCGCGCAAAAAGTCCGGCTCGGGATTGAGCTTCGAGGTGATCGGCAGCCCCGCCAGCGCCTTGTCGGCGGCGTAGGTGTGCAGCCGCACGCCCGGTGGCAGCATGGACAGCTCGGCATCGAGTGCTGTCTGGAAGGCGATCTCGTTCACCCGGTTGAGAATTTCCGCCGAATCGCGCGGCACGCCCGGCCGTGTGCGCGGCTGCACCCGGATCAGCAGCAGGTCGCCTGGCGGCGCCGGCGCCATCAGCGGCGCCAATGGCGGATTGCCGGAATAGCCGCCATCCCAGTAGTGCCGCCCGTCGATCTGCACGGCGGGAAACACGAACGGCACGCAGGCCGAGGCGAGCAGCACATCGATGCTGATGCTCTCATTGTCGAACACCACCGACTGGCCGGTCTCCACGTCCGTCGCGCCGACAAACAGCCGTGGCGCGCCGGGCAGGCGCAGAGCGGCGGGATCGAGCAGGCCGGCCACCACCGAGCGCAGCGGATTATGGCCGAACGGGTTCAGCTGCTGCGGGCTGAACAGCCGCCCGGCGGCCTCCATGCTCGCCCAGGCCAGATTGTTCGACAGGTCCCACCCGAACAGCCAGCGCTCCAGCGGGCCGCGCGACAATGGGCCGGCATCATGCGCCCGACCGATCGCCCCCCACAGATTGCTCAGCGCCTCGCGCGCCGCCTCTGGCCCGCCCCGCGCCAGCCCCTGCGCCACCGCCACACCGCAGAGCGCGCCGGACGAGACACCGCAGATGCGTTCGGGGCGCACCCCATCCTCCAGCAGGCGGTCCAGCACACCCCAGGCGAACGCCCCGTGGGCGCCGCCTCCCTGGATCGCGAGTGCCGTCGAGACGCTGTGCCGTGGGGAGGAAACCATGCGTCCAAGATGCGGACGAAATGACCCGCAAGGCAAGCGCGCGATGGCGATGTTCTTCCGCCGCCCACCCTAACCTTCGCACCGCTAACCTTCCCGCCCTTGCCTTCCTTTGGCCCGCTGCTTATACAGCGCGCCTGTCGTCCGCCCGGTCCGCCGAGCGGCCAAACCCGTTTGCAGGCAGCCCGGCGCGCCCCTTGGCGTCGACCCGGTCGACCCTGCCCTGGAGTGAGTGTCTTGAAGCGCACCTATCAACCCTCGAAGCTGGTTCGCAAGCGCCGCCATGGCTTCCGCGCCCGCATGGAAACCGTTGGCGGCCGCAAGGTGATTGCCAACCGCCGTGCCAAGGGCCGCAAGAAGCTGTCCGCCTGAGGGCTGGCCGATGGCGCCTGACCAGATGGCGCCTGCCGGCACTCCGCCGGCGCAGTCTGCTCCCCTGCCGCCCCGACTGAAGCGTCGCGCGCAGTTTCTTGCCGTCGCGCGTGGTCGCAAGGCTGCCGTGACCG
>CAIVDX010000642.1 GCA_903904805.1 uncultured Rhodospirillales bacterium | reverse complement strand
GAGGGCGGTGCGCACGGCGGTGTTCGCCGCCACCCCGCCGGCCACAACCAGCGTGCGGGCCGCCGGCGCCATGGCGATGGCGTGCGCCAGGCGGTCGGTCAGGCACTCCACCACGGCGGTCTGAAAGCCGGCGGCGAGGTCGGCGGCGTCCTGCAGGGGCAGCGCGCCGGCCGGGTAGGCGGCCACCGCCTGCGCCACGGCGGTTTTCAGCCCGGAGAAGCTGAAATCGCAGCCGGGCCGGCCTTTCAGCGGGCGCGGAAAGGCGAAGCGCGCGGGATCGCCGCTGGCGGCCAGACGCTCAAGCGCCGGCCCACCCGGCCAGGGCAGGCCGAGCAGCTTGCCGACCTTGTCGAACGCCTCGCCGGCGGCATCGTCGATCGTGCCGCCCAGGCGGCGATACCGGCCAACCCCCTCAACCAGCACGCACTGGCAATGCCCGCCCGAGACCAGCAGCAGCAGATAGGGAAAATCGAGGCCGTTCGGCGCGATCCAGGGCAGCCGCGCCGTCAGCGCATGGCCCTCCAGATGATTGGCGGCGACGAAGGGCAGCCGGTTGGCCAGCGCGATGCCCTTGCCCAGGCAGGACCCCACGATCAGCCCGCCGATCAGACCCGGCCCGGTGGTCGCCGCCACGCCGCCCAACTCCGATGGACGCAGGCCGGCGCGGGCCAGCACGTCCGCCACCATGCCGGGCAGATGCGCGAGATGGGCGCGCGCGGCGATCTCGGGCACCACGCCGCCATGCGGGGCGTGGTCGGCGAGTTGGCTCAGCACCGCCTCGGCCAGCACGGTTCCATCCGGTGCCAGCACCGCCGCGGCGGTCTCGTCGCAACTGCTTTCGATTCCCAGCACCGGAGCGGTCAGGCCCGGTGCCGCCTGTTGGCCTGCGGCCATGCAACGTGCTTTCATTCGAGCGATCGAACCTGTTTAGGACAAGGCTATGTCGCCCGCCCAGCCCCCAAGCTCCGAACGCCCCTCGCCCCGCGCCCTCGCGCAGAAGGTGGTGCAATCGCACGGCCGTGAATTGCCGTTGCGAATCGGCACCCGTGCCTCGCCGCTGGCGCGCGTGCAGACCCGCTCATTCGTCACGCTGCTGACCGAGGCCTGCCCGGTGCTCGGCATGGCCGATCTGTTCGAGGAAGTCGTCATCCGCACCACCGGCGACAAGGTGCAGGACCGGCCGCTGGCCGATATCGGCGGCAAGGGCCTGTTCGCCAAGGAAATCCACGAGGCGCTGCTCGATGAGCGCATCGATTTCGCCGTGCACAGCCTGAAGGATCTGGAAACCGCGCTGCCGCTCGGCATCGTGCTGGCGCTGGTGCTGCCGCGCGAGGACCCGCGTGACGCGCTGGTGCTCGGCCCCGCCTGCGGCGCGCCCAACGAGGATGATCCGTTCGCCTGCCTGCCGCAGGGGGCCACCATCGGCACCGCCTCGGTGCGGCGGCAGTCGCAGCTGCTCGCGGCGCGGCCGGACCTGCGGATAGGCCTGCTGCGCGGCAATGTGCAGACGCGGATGGACCGGGTGCGCGACGGCCATTTCGCCGCCACCCTGCTCGCGCTGGCCGGTCTGCGGCGGCTGGGCCTGGCGGAGGCCGCGAATCTGGTGATCCCGCCCTCGGCGATGCTGCCGGCCGCCTGCCAGGGCATTGTCGGCGTCACCATGCGCACCCGCGATCGCGGCCTGATCGACCAGCTGCAGGCGGTGGATCACGGCCCCACCCGCATTGCCGCCACCGCCGAGCGGGCGCTTCTGGCCGAGCTGGACGGCTCCTGCCGCACGCCGATCGGCGCCTACACCACCGTGCTGCCTGGCGGACGCATTCGTCTGGAGGGCCTGGTGGCGCGTGCCGATGGCAGCTTCCTGCTGCGCCGGGAGATCGAGGGGCTGACCGAGGACGCCGCCCGGCTGGGCCGTGCGCTCGGTGCCGAATTGCGGGCCGACAGTCCCGCCGATGTGTTCGGCTGACATCTCCACAGTGGCGGATGCGCGGGTGGTGCTGGTCACCCGCCCGCCGCCCGGCGCGATCGAAACCGCGCGGCGGCTGAGCGCGCTGGGCTGGCAGCCGATCGCCGCGCCCTGCCTCGATGTGGCGCCGCGCCCGGTGCGCCTGCCGGCCGCCGGGTCGCTCGCGGCGATCCTGGTCACCAGCGGCCAGGCGGTGGGCGGCATTCCGGCCAGCCATCATGCTGTGCGGCTGCTCGCGGTGGGCGAGGCGACGGCGGCGCGCGCCCGTGCCGCGGGGTTCTCGGATGTGCGCAGCGCCGATGGCGATGCCGCCGCGTTGGCGGCGTTGGCGCGATCGAGCCTCGATCCCGCCAAGGGGCGGCTGCTGCTGGCCTCCGGCGCGCGCCAGGGCCTCGCGTTGGCCGTCGAGCTGCGCGCCGCCGGCTTCGCGGTGATCCGCCGCGTGGTCTATGCGGCGACGCCCGCCCATGCGCTTCCCGCGCATGCCTTGGACGCGCTGGCCGCGGG
>CAIVDX010000641.1 GCA_903904805.1 uncultured Rhodospirillales bacterium | reverse complement strand
CCTAGGGTTGTCAGCCCACCGCCACATCGGCCTTGCGAACGGCCCAGCCGCAGACGCGCTGCTCAATGACGGCGAACAGCGCATAGAGCATCACTCCAAGGATCGCGAGGGCAAACAAGCCGGCGAAGGCGAGCGTCACATCGAAGCTCGCGCTCGCCATCATCATCACAGTGCCGATGCCCCGGTTCGATGCCACCGTCTCCGACAACACTGTGCCAACGAATGCCAAGGTGACCGCGATCTTGAGCGAAGCGAAAAAATACGGCATCGCGCGCGGCAGGCCGACATTCCACAACACCTGCGACCGGCTCGCACCGAGGGCTTTGAGAACATCCTCCATCTCCGGCTCTGTGGTCGCAAGTCCTGTTGCCACATTCACGACGATTGGAAACACGCAGGTGACCATCGCCGTCAGGATCGCCGGCACGGCACCCGAGCCGAACCACAGCACGAGGATCGGTACCACCGCCACCTTTGGGATCGACGAAAATCCAACCAGCAACGGATAAGCGGTATTGTAGGCAGAGCGGGAAACGCCAACAACCACGCCGAGCAGCACGCCGATCACCATGCCTGCCCCGAAGCCCACCATCGTCGTCGCCAAAGTCTGCAAAATATGCGGCCACAGTGCCGGCATTTGAATGACCAGCGTCGCCAGGATCTCCGACGGCCGCGGCAGCACAATGGGGCTGACATGGAACAGCACGCACGCCAGTTCCCACACCATGAAGATTGAAACGATCAGTGCTGTTGATGCGAGATGGTCCCGCACGCGCGACCATGTCATCACTGTGCTGCCGCCCCGACCATCCGCGCGGAAACGATCGCCGCCCGCAATGTCTGCGTCAGTGCGGTGAAATCGGCCTCGAATGTGGTCTCGATCGTGCGTGGCCGCGCGAACCCAACCTCACGCTCCTCCACCACGCGGCCGGGGCGCGATCGCATCACCAGTATGCGCGACGCAAGGAACGCCGCCTCACGCAGATCGTGTGTGACCAGAAACACAGTCGGCCTGGTTTCCATCCACAGCGCCTGCAAGATCGACCACAATTCCTCACGCGTGAACTGGTCCAGCGCCCCGAACGGCTCATCCAGCATCAATAGTTCCGGCGCATGGATCAACGCCCGGCACAGATTGGCCCGCTGCAACATCCCGCCCGACAACTGCCAGGGCCGGTGATCGCCAAAGCCGGCGAGGCCAACCTTCTCAAGCAGCGCCTCGGCGCGATCCCTGAACGCGCCATTCTTCTGAGCCCGGAATGACGAGGCATACGGCTCGACGATCTTCAAAGGCAGCATGACATTCTGCCGAATCGTCAGCCAAGGCAGCATGGTCGGGTTCTGAAAGGCCATGCCGACACCCACACGCTCGGCGCCCACCTCGCGCCCCGCGACGAATACATTGCCTTCGCTCGACCGCAAAAGACCTGTCACCAGGCGGAGAATCGTCGACTTGCCGCAGCCGGACGGGCCGACCATGGCGACAAAATCGCCCTTGTTGACGGTCAGATTGGTGCTGTCGAGGGCCAGGAACGGATTGGCGCCTTTGCCAAAGCGCACCTTGACGTCCTCAAGCTGAACGATGCGCTGGGTCGGTCCGGTCATGTGCGGGCGCCGCTCAGATCACACATGCCGCACAAACCCGCCATCGACCCGCACGATGGTCCCCGTCACATAGGAGGCGAGATCGCTGCAGAGGAACGTCGTAACCGCGGCAACCTCCTCGGGGGTTCCATAGCGTCCCATGGGAATCTGCGACCACGACCGACGCTGCACCACGTCAACGCCAACAGCCTCGCGCTCCGCGACCGCCAGGTCGGTCAGCCCCACCCGCTCGGTCGAGATGCGGCCGGGCATCAGAACATTCACCGTCACGCCGTCGGCTGCCACTTCAGGCGCGATCGATTTCGACCACGCAATCAAACCTGCGCGAAGGCTGTTCGAGATGCCCAGCACCGGGATCGGCTGAACCGCGCCGGTGCTCACCAGCGTCACCACCCGTCCCCAACGCGCCGCGCGCATCGCCGGCAGAAACAGATCGGTCAGCCGGATCACCGACAGCGCCATCGATTGGAAGCTGCCCGCCCAATCCGCAGCACTGCGCCCCAACGCACCGCCATAGGGCGGCCCGCCGGTATTGTTGAACAAGATGTCGATGGGGCCAACCGTTTCGGCAAACCGCGCCAACCCATCGGTATTGGCCAGATCCAGAGGCAGCGCCCGTGCGTCGCCAATCTGCGCCGCTGCCGCGGCAAGGGCCGCCTGGTCACGCGCGGCGATGGTGACCAGCACACCCTCCGCCGCCAGCGACTTGGCAACCGCGAGGCCCATGCCCCGATTGCCGCCCAACACCAGCGCACGCCGCCCGGCGATTTTCAGATCCACGGCTTCCCCCCCCGCTCCCCCGCCCACGCCGACGAGACCGCCTGCGTCATGAACCGCCCCCGACCGGCTGCCGCCTGCAGCGCGCCATCGGCCACAACAACATCGCCGCGGCTCACCACGATCTCCGGCCAGCCCTGCACCTCCATCCCTTCAAAGGGCGTGTAGTCAACATTGTGATGAAGGATATCATTGCGGATGGTCACGCGCTTTTCCGGATCCCAAATGGCGATGTCAGCATCAGCGCCGATTGCAATCGTGCCCTTTCGCGGATGCAGCCCATACAGCCGCGCATTGTTGGTTGAGCTGAGCGCGACGAAGCGTTGCAGGTCGATGCGGCCCTTCACCACGCCTTCGCTGAACAGCAGCGGCAGGCGCGTCTCCAGGCCAGGGATTCCGTTGGCCACCTTGCGAAACGGCGCGCGTGCCCCGGCGCGCAACTTCCCGTCACGATCGAAACGATAAGGTGCATGGTCGGAGTTGACGATGTCCACGGTGCCATCCTCGATCCCCCGCCACAGCGCCGACTGTGCCGCGGTGTCACGCGGCGGCGGGCTGCACATCACCTTCGCCCCCTCCATATCCGGCGCGTCGAGATCACCCTCGGTCAGCAGAAGATATTGCGGACAGGTCTCTGCAATCACCGTCAGGCCCCGCGACCGCGCGCGACGCACCTCGTCCAGCGGGTCGCCACCGGAGATATGAACAACAACCAATGGCACACCAGCGATTTCTGCGAGCGTGACAGCGCGGTGCGTCGCTTCGCGCTCCACCGGCAACGGCCGCGATGTCGCATGCGCGCGCGGTTCGGTACGGCCCTGTGCTTCAAGTCGATCGGCGAGCCAGGCAATGATCTCGTGATTTTCCGCATGAATCATCACGATCGCGCGCTCCTCCCGCGCGACCGCGAACACGTCGAGGATCTGCCGATCCGACAGCACCATCGCGTCATAGGTCATATAGACCTTCAGACTGGTGTGACCGCGGCGGATCAATGCCGGAAGCTCCTGCCCCAGCACGGCAGGTGTGGGATCACTGATGATCAGATGAAACGCATAGTCGATCACCGCCTCACCGGTCGCGCGGCGGTGATAATCCTCGACAGCCGCGGTCACCGACTGGCCCCGGTGCTGCACGCAAAATGGCACGATGGTGGTGGTGCCACCGAACGCCGCGCTGATGCTGCCGGTGCGAAAGCCATCGGCCATCACAGCCCCATTGGCGGCCAGTCCCGGTGCCTGCGGCTGATCGAGATGACAATGCGCATCGATGCCGCCAGGCAGCACCAGCCGCCCGCTTGCATCGATGCTGCGTGCCCCACCGCTCAACCGCTCGGCAATTGCGACGATGCGGCCATCGGTGATGCCCACGTCGGCGCGCACCACATCCGCCGCCGTCGCAACGGTGCCGCCCGAGATGACGAGGTCGAAGGTCACACCGGCAGTTTCCGCAAGTCCGCTGAGGGCAGAAAGGCGGGGTCGAACACGTCGGCTGGCTTCAGCGTGTCGCCAAAGCCATAGGTGGTGCCCAGCGTGTTCAGCGCCGTCTGCAGCCGCTCGGTCCGCACGCCGCCCAACCCATCTGCCTTCGATTCGGAGGTGACAAGCTGGTTCTTCACCAGCCATTGCAGTTTCTCGGTCTCCAAAGCCGCGTTCAGCAACGGAACCTGCTCCATCAAGGCCGCCACCGCAGCAGCGGGATTGGCGATGGAGGCCTGCCAGGCGCGCGCTGTCACCGCCACGAAGCGCTTGAGCGCCTCAGGATCTTCGCGGCGCAGCTTGTCCGATGCCATGATGCCGTTGCCGTAGAGATCCAGACCAACATCCGAATAATACATGAAACGGATATCCGACGGCGCGATCCCAGCCTTCACCAGGCCAAAATACATCGTCGAATCAAATCCCAGGATCGCATCAACGTCGCCGCGCGACAGCACCGCCTCGCGCAACTGCAGCCCCACCATGTCCCAGGCGATCGAGCCCGCATTGATCCCCGTCGCTTTCACGTAAGCCGGAAACATCCGGTAGGCGCCATCGGGTGCCGCGGCGCCGATCTTGCGACCATTGAGGTCGCTGGGCTTGGTGATGCCCGATTTCGCCAACGTGGCGACGCACAAGGGGCTGCGGAAATACAGCATATAGACATCGTGAATCGCTGATGCCGGGTTCTTCGCATTGAACTCCGCCATCACATTGAGGTCGCCCACGCCAAGATCATACACGCCCGACCCCACGCGTGAGACCGCCTCGCCCGACCCGCCGGAGGAGTCGAACGCGACATCCAGCCCCGCCTCGGAGTACCAGCCCTTGCTCTTGCCCAGGAAGAACGGGGCGGTGGACCCATCAAACGGCGCGGCCAGAGAAAATTTCAGGGTCTTGGTGGCCGCGCGGGCGGCATGTCCTCGCAGAATGGCCGGAGCGGCCAACATGGCGGTGAGTGCGGACCGTCGGGAAAGTTCGCTGGCGGGCATGGCACGTGTCCTTTCGAGAATGCTCCCGTGAGCCTCGCAACTGCCATGCCAACCTGCGCGCAGCTCGGCTCGCATTGACGCACGCAAAATTGTGCGCAATCCTGTTGCCGAAAATGAGGCAGAGTGCGATGAAGCTTGATGCGACGGCCCGCATGGTTGGCAGAATGAACGAAACCAATCGGCCCAAGGTCGCTTCGGTGGAGGACGCCTACACCCACCTCTTCCGCGCCATCGTTGACCAGCGCCTGCTGCCGGGAACCAAGCTGACCGAGCTGTCGCTGATGGAAGCCTTCGGCGTCGGGCGGCGGACCATCGGCGCCGCCCTGCAGCGCCTGGCCTGGGAGCGGCTTGTCGTGATCTTCGCCAATCGCGGCGCCTTCGTCGCAGCACCCGATGTCGATGAGGTGCGCGACATCTTTGCCGCCCGCATTGCCATTGAGAGCGGCACGACGGAGGCAGTCGCACGCAAGGCCGATCCGCGGGCGATCGCCGCGCTGGAGGATAATCTCTCCAAGGAGCGCCTGCTGCGCCAGCAGGGCCGGGTGCGCGAAGCCATCCATCTCTCGGGCGGCTTTCACCTGCTGATGGCAGAGCTCTCAGGCAACCATATTCTGGCCGAACAGGTCCGCCTGCTGGTCGCCCGCACTAGCCTGGTGATCAATCTGTTCGACAACCGCACAGGCCTGACCGGCTGGCATGACCATCACGATGACCTCATTAAGCTTTGCGCCACCGGACAGGTCACCCAAGCCGTGGCGATGATGCGCTGCCACATTGAGGAGCTCGAGAACAGCCTCGCGCTGGACAGCCGCCGCCCCGTGTCGTTTGACATGGTCGGCGTGTTTGGCGCTGAGGCCAATTGACCTGCCGAGATCGGCTTCCGTTGCACCACGCTCAAACCTGGCAGCTGACGAGCGACCACCGTTCGTTAAAACAGGCGTTCGCCTCCTTGAGTCGGTGCCGAGGATAACTCGGCGCGTCGCCAACCAAAACAACTCAAATCCAGGTCAGCGACAACCTGAGGCCAAAATATGATCTGCCCCCAAACCTTGGGCCGCCGGAGGCGAGAGTTTCCGGCCTGTTTTCACGGTGACGGGTTGGCCGCACCACAGTGAATTTGCAGCGAGATTGGCACCTGATTGCCGATTGCCCCATGCGGGCGAACCTCTTTGTGGTCTCTGCGCCAAGGCTCGAATTTTTCCTGCGCGTCGGTTGGGGTCATGAAGCAGTGGGCGTTCAACAGCTTGCGCAGCGTCGCGTTCTGCGCGTCAGAAAGCCGCGATGCCTTCGTCCTTCTCCGCTCCTCCCAACCGACGAAAGCCGGCACGGAAAACTCT
Organism: uncultured Rhodospirillales bacterium; assembly: GCA_903904805.1. Taxonomy (GTDB): domain Bacteria; phylum Pseudomonadota; class Alphaproteobacteria; order Acetobacterales; family Acetobacteraceae; genus CAIVDX01. The sequence continues at coordinate 632 of CAIVDX010000641.1, read as the reverse complement.
CCTTAAAAACGATCCAGTTTCAGAGGAGTAGCTCATAAAAAAAGCGCAGCCGCCCACATATATGGTCGGGGCTTGCGAACGCCAGCGTGGCCTCACAAACACGTGGCGGCAGGTCACACTGTCGATGACCGCCGCAATTCAGGAGCTTTGACCATGACTGACGCAACCGATTACGTCCCACCCAAAGTCTGGTCGTGGAACAAAGCCAATGGCGGCCGCTTCGCCACCACCAACCGGCCCATCGCCGGGCCGACCCATGACAAGGAGTTGCCGGTCGGTCGCCATCCGCTCCAACTCTACTCGCTGGGCACCCCCAACGGCGTGAAGGTCACCATCATGCTTGAGGAATTGCTCGCGCTCGGCCACAGCGGCGCCGAATATGACGCATGGCTGATCAAGATTGGCGACGGCGATCAGTTCGGATCAGGCTTCGTGGAGATCAATCCAAACTCGAAAATTCCGGCACTCCTGGATCGCAGCGCTCCCAATCCGATCCGTGTCTTCGAATCCGGTTCGATCCTGGTCTATCTGGCGGAGAAGTTCGGCGCCTTCCTGCCAAAGGATATCGCAGCGCGCACGGAGACGATGAACTGGCTGTTCTGGCAGATGGGCAGCGCGCCCTATCTCGGCGG
>CAIVDX010000640.1 GCA_903904805.1 uncultured Rhodospirillales bacterium | reverse complement strand
GTTGTTCGGTCTGTGCGCCGGCCAGGGCGTGGTGTGGTATACTGGCCAGTTCTATGCGCTGTTCTTCCTCTCCATCACGCTGCATCTGGATTATCTGTCCAGCTATCTGCTGCTGGGGTCGGCGCTGCTGGTCTGCACGCCGTTGTTCGTGGTGTTCGGCTCACTGTCGGACAAGATCGGCCGGAAGAAGATCATCATGGCCGGCTGCATCATCGCGGCGCTGACCTACTTCCCGCTGTTCAAGGAACTCACCTCCGCGGTGAACCCCGATCTGGCGGTGTTCCAGGCCAACAACAAGATCACGGTGGCCGCCGACAACTGCAATTTCCATGTGTTTGTTGGCCCGTGGAGCACCTACAGCGACTGCGACAAGGTGAAGGACCAGCTGACCAAATCGGGTCTGTCGTTCAGCTCCGGCCCCGGTGAGCCCGGCAAGTCGGTGGTGGTGATGGTCGGCAACACCCGCGTGGAGGGGGCGGCACCGGCGGTGATCAGCAAGGCACTGGCCGATGGTGGCTACAAATCCACCCCGGATCGCGCCAAGATCAACTGGGTGAAAGCCTTCCTGCTGCTCTGCGTGCTGATCACCTACGTGACGATGGTGTATGGCCCGATCGCCGCCTATCTGGTCGAGCTGTTCCCGGCGAAGGTGCGCTACACCTCGATGTCGTTCCCATATCACATCGGCAATGGCTGGTTCGGCGGCATGCTGCCGCTGCTGGCCACCGCGATGGTCGCCTATTCCGGCGATATCTATTACGGGCTTTGGTATCCGATCGTGGTTGCGGTGATCACCGCGGTGATCGGCATCCTGTTCCTGCATGAGAACAAGGACGTTGATCTGCACGTCTGAGGCTTTGCAGGCTTGAGGCTGAGGGGGCGGCTGGCGGGTGCCAGCCGCCCTTTCGTTTTGTTGGCTGACATCGAGACAATGGCTGAGTGTCGTTGCCCCGGCGGCATGTATCAGGCCGATTACATTGCGCCTTCGCGGCGCCATCATCGCGTCACCGCGTCGACGCGGGTGGGGGGCAATGTTCCCTGGTCCGGCGATGTTGCCGGCACACAGGAAAGACCAAGACAATGATTTCGATGTTCCGCCTCCCGCTCGCCGCCGCCGCGATGGTGGCTGCCATCGCCGCCCCCGCCTTCGCGCAGTCGAACGGCGCCACCCAGCCGCAGGTGAGCCAGCCTGCGATCAGCCAGCCCGCCACCGTCAAGGCGGATGCCGGCAAGACCGAGCAGGGCAAGACCGAGCAGGGCAAGACCGATATGGCGAAAACCGCCACCACCAAGCCGGTTGTGGGCAAGACCGCGGTGCAGCCGATCGAGAAGCACAGCGCGCTGATCCATCACTCCGCGAAGCCGGTGCAGAAGGCCTCGGCGACGGCTCCGGTGGCCGGCAGCCCGAGCGTGCTCAGCCACTGATCTCTCAACCCGGTTGATGACGGGGGCGCGGCCGCAAGGTCGCGCCCTTTTTCATGGCTGCCTCCCGCCGCTCAGGCTGAGCCGGTCCGGCGGTTGACGCCCCAGGCCGCCAACTCCATACCCCCCGCTTCCCCGTGGGCATGGCAACCGCGCCGCGCCGGCCCGCAGGGTCGTTTGACCGCTGTTCTGGACCGTTGATGGAGCGCCCCTTGCTTGGCCTTGGACTGACCTTCGCCGACCTCGCCGATCGTGAGGGGCTGATCCGCCTCGATCGCGCCTTTGTCGCCCGCCTCGCCGAATCCGACCCCGATCTGCACGCGCGGCTGATGGCCGGCCGTGCGGCGCCGGACGCGCTGGGCGCGAAGCCGGAGGCCGAACTGATCATCGCGCTCGCCACGCATCTGCAGGATCTGCTGGGTGAGGTGTTCGGCATCACCGAAGAGCTGGCCGCGATCACCGCGGCGACCAAGGCGCTCGATCCGATCCATGAGACCAAGCGGCTGTTTGTGCAGCGCCAGGCGGTGAAGAGCTATTCCGACGTCAGCGGATTCGATGGTCCCGCGCTGCGCGCGCAGATCGAGGCGAAGCTGAATGCACGCCTCACCGAGGACAGCTTCGTGGCCGCGGTGGCCAGCTGGAAGGACGACGCCGAGGCGACCGACCTGCTCAAGCGCTATGCGGCCTGGGCGACGCTGAGCGAGGCCGGCCGTGCCGCGCATGCCGGCGGCATTCTGTTCGGCGCCCCACGCAAGATCGACCCCGCGCATCTGCTGCATCTGGAGACCATCGAGCGCGACGGCGTGACGATGCAGCGTCTGCCCGAACACCAGTGGCGCGCGCGCGAGGGCTTCGCGCTCACCGATCCGGGCATGAGCACCGCGCAAGGGCTCGATCAGATGAATTACTGCATCTGGTGTCACAATCAGGGCAAGGACAGCTGCTCGAAGGGACTGAAGGACCGCACGTCCGGCGCCTTCCAGAAATCCGGCTTTGGCGTGACGCTGGCGGGCTGCCCGCTGGAGGAGCGCATCTCCGAGATGCACATGATCCGTGCGCAGGGCCATATTCTCGGCGCGTTTGCCACCATCGCCATCGACAATCCGATGATGGCGGCGACGGGGCACCGCATCTGCAATGACTGCATGAAGGCCTGCATCTATCAGAAGCAGACCGCGGTTGATATTCCGCAGGCGGAAACCACCATTCTGCGCGAAGTTCTTGGCCTGCCCTGGGGTTTTGAGCTCTACGCGCTGCTGACGCGCTGGAATCCGCTGGATCTGCGCCGTCCGCTGCCCAAGCCCGACAGCGGCCGCAAGGTGCTGATTGTGGGCCTCGGCCCGGCCGGCTTCACGCTGGCGCATCATCTGATGAATGACGGCCACACGGTGGTGGCGATCGACGGGTTGAAGCTGGAGCCGTTGGGGTTCGATCCCAACGCGCCGGTGAAGGATGTCGAGCGGCTCTATGAAAATCTTGACGACCGCGCGATGGCCGGCTTCGGCGGGGTGGCGGAGTACGGCATCACCGTGCGCTGGAACAAGAATTATCTGAAGCTGATCCGGCTGCTGCTGGAGCGCCGCAGCCAGTTCGCCGCGTTCGGTGGTGTGCGCTTCGGCGGTGGTGCGACGCTGTCGATGGATGACGCCTGGGATCTGGGCTTCGACCATGTGGCCCTGTGCATGGGCGCGGGCAAGCCGACGGTGATCGACATTCCCGGTGGGCTCGCGCGCGGGGTGCGCCAGGCGAG
>CAIVDX010000639.1 GCA_903904805.1 uncultured Rhodospirillales bacterium | reverse complement strand
GGCTGATCTCGCGCGACGGGGTGAAGCTGGCGAAGACGCTGCTGTCATTGACGGCGCGGATCCCCAGCCCCGGCGCGCCGAGCGAGATCGACGTGCCGCTCAGCCTGCGCGATGGCAGCCTGAGCATCGCGCGGATCCCGCTTGCGCGGCTGCCGCCGCTGAGATAGCCGGCCGGTTCGGTCGGCGGACTCAGTCGGCGGACTCAGTCGGGGGGCGTCAGTCGGGGGGCGTCAGTCGGGGGGCGTCAGTCGGGGGGCGTCAGTCGGGGGGCTTCAGTCGGGGGGCTTCAGTCGGCGGCTTCGGACTTGCCGGCCTTGGCGCGCAGCTCGGCCAGCTCGGTGCGCAGGCGCTCGATCTCATGCAGCAGCACATCCTGGCTGACATTACTCAGATCGGCGGGCTCGGTTCCCTCGGGGCGGCTGTAGAAGGGCGCGAACAGGCCCATGGCGCGCTCCATCATCGCCATGTTCTGGCGACCGACCTCCTCCAGGCCGAAAGGCAGGAAGCCGCCCATGGTTTTCTGCATGGTGGAGCGCAGCTGCTCCTGCTGCTGGGCGAAGCTGGCCATCGTCTGTTCGAGATAGCGCGGCACCAGGGTCTGCATCGAGTCGCCGTAGAAGCCGATCAGATGGCGGAGGAAATTGGTGGGCAGCATCGCGCGGCCCTTGCTTTCCTCCTCGACGATGATCTGGGTGAGCACCGAGCGGGTGATGTCGTCACCGGCCTTGGCGTCGTAGACCACGAAGTCGCGCCCGGCGCGGACCATGTCGGCCAGATTGTCCAGCGTTATGTAGCTGGAGGTCTCCGTATTATAGAGACGGCGGTTGGCGTATTTCTTCACCACCACCGGCGGGGCCGGCGGGGTTTCAGGCACGGGTTGCTCGAGGTTCGTCATGCGGCAGATCCATCCCTTGCTAAGCAGCTCCCGGTCGGACAGCCAAAACGTCGCCACCGCTGGGGAATCGTGCCATCCTACCACGCAGGTGCAGCATGGTCAGCATGGTTCGCGTACGCCTCGATATGGAAAATGCATACCCGGATCACCAGAACTGGCTGGGCGCGGATGGCGAGCCGGAGCAGCCCCCTCCGGCGGGCGAGTCGGCGCCGCCGAATCCGCTCTCGGACTGGATCACGCTGTGGCAGAGCGAGCTGTCGGCGCTGGCCACCGACCGCGAGGCGCAGGAGACCGCGCTGGCGGTGATCCGGCTGTGGGCCTCGGCGGCGCAGGCGATGGCGGCACTCACGCAGTCGGGCGTGCCTGCGGGACGGCCGTCGCATGAGCGGGGCGGCGCCAGGACCGCTGAACCGGCGCGGGCCGCGCCCGCTGCTGCTGCATCTGCTGCTGGCGATGGCTCGGAGCACGACGGCAACGCCGTCGATGACACGGCCGACGGCGAACTCGAGCGGCTGCGCGCCCGCCTGGCCGAGCTGGAATCCCGCATCGCCGAGCTCGAACGTCCCGCCCCCCGGCCTCGGGGCAGAGGGCGCCGACCCGCCTGACCAGACCGCGCTCGCCGGGCTTGATCCGGAGCTGCTGGCCGGCATCGCGGCCTATCGGCGGCATCCCTATCAGCGCGATCTGGCCGACCCGCCGGCGATCTGGGCGGAGGGCAGTTCGCGCCTGCTCGATTATGGCGCGCCGGGGCTGGCGGCGGATGCGCCCACGCTGCTGCTGGTGCCGAGTCTGGTGAACCGGGCCTATGTGCTCGATCTCGCGCCCGGGCGGTCGGGGATGCGCGATCTGGCCGGGCGGGCGGTGCGTCCGCTGCTGCTGGATTGGGGCTGGCCGGACCAGGCGGAGCGGCGCTTCAGCCTGACCGATTATGTCGCCGGACGGCTGGAGCGGGCACTGCTGGCGGTGGCGTCGAGGCGCAAGGTGGTGCTGGGCGGCTATTGCATGGGCGGGCTGCTGGCGGTGGCGGCCGCGCAGCGTCGGCCGGACCTGGTGGGCGCGCTCGCCCTGCTGGCCACACCGTGGGATTTTCATGCCGGGCTCGATCCGCTGCGGCTGGCGATGATGCCGCAGCTGCGGGCGATGGTGGTGGGCGCGTGCCAGCTGACCGGGGCGCTGCCGGTGGACATGATCCAGTATCTGTTCGCCATGCAGGACCCGGCGGCGATTGCCGAGAAGTTCCGCGCGTTCGGGCGCCTGCCGCAGACCGGCATGCGGGCGCGGATGTTCGTCGCCCTCGAGGACTGGCTGAATGATGGGGTGCCGCTGGCCGCGCCGGTCGCCGAGGAGGTGTTCAGCCAGTGGTATGAGGCGAACGCGCCGGCGCATGGCAGCTGGCGCATCGCCGGGCTGAAGGTTGCGCCGGAGACACTGACCATGCCGACGCTGGTCGCCGTGCCCGGGGCCGACAGGATCGTGCCGCCGGCATCGGCGCTGCCGCTCGCGGGGCTGGTGCGGGGTGCGACGCTGCTGCGGCCCGGCGCCGGGCATATCGGCATGGCCGCGGGCACCCGCGCGGATCGTCAGCTGTGGGCGCCGCTGAGCGATTGGCTGCATAGCACCCACACTGGTTGAACCATGCCTGACCCGGTATGATGGTGGCCGGGGGAGAGGTGGTCCGACGGCCACGCCCAGAAAAAGGAAACCGAGGACATGGATGACATCGTCATTGTTTCGGCCGCGCGCACGCCGGTCGGCAGCTTCAACGGCGCCTTTGGCAGCCTGCCCGCGCATGAGCTTGGCCGGGTGGCGATCCTCGCCGCGATGGCCGGCGCGAAGCTGGAGCCGGGTGAGGTGGACGAGGTGATCCTCGGCCAGGTGCTCGCCTCCGGCCAGGGGCAGAACCCGGCCCGGCAGGCGGCGCGCAATGCCGGCATTCCCGACGAGAAGACGGCATTCGGCATCAACCAGGTCTGCGGCTCCGGCCTGCGCACGGTGGCGCTGGCCGCGCAGCAGATCCGCAGCGGCGAAAGTGCCATCGTGCTCGCCGGCGGGCAGGAGAGCATGAGCCTGTCACAGCACGCCGCGTATCTGCGGGCGGGCACCAAGATGGGCGATCTCGGCCTGATCGACACGATGATCAAGGACGGTCTGTGGGACGCCTTCAACGGCTATCACATGGGCATCACCGCGGAGAACGTGGCGCGCGCCTATCAGATCACCCGCGACGAGCAGGATGCGTTCGCGCTGGCCAGCCAGCAGAAGGCGTCGGCCGCGCAGAAGGCGGGCCGCTTTGCCGCGGAGATCGCCGCCGTGACGGTGAAGTCGCGCAAGGGCGATGTGGTGGTGGAGCAGGATGAATATATCCGCCACGACGCCTCGGTGGAGAGCATGGCCAAGCTGCGGCCGGCCTTCACCAAGGAGGGCACGGTGACGGCGGGCAATGCCTCCGGCCTGAATGACGGTGCGGCCGTGCTGGCGGTGATGAGCGCTGCCGAGGCCGCCCGACGCGGGCTGACGCCGCTCGCGCGCATCGCCAGCTTCGCCACCGCCGGCGTCGATC
>CAIVDX010000638.1 GCA_903904805.1 uncultured Rhodospirillales bacterium | reverse complement strand
GGCCGATCGCGTGCACCAGAGCCACCCCGTCGGGCTTCAGCGCGCGGTGGATCGTGTCGAAATAATCGCCGTAATAGCCAAGCCCGACATGCTCGAACATGCCGACCGCGACCACACGGTCGAACCGCTCGCGCAGCGCGCGGTAGTCCATCAGTTCGAAGCGCACCCGATCCGCAAGGCCCGCCGCCGCCGCCCGCCGCCGCGCCTCGGTCAGCTGCTCCTGCGACAGGGTGATGCCAAGCACCCGCGCGCCATGCGCCTGCGCGAGATGCAGTGCCAGCCCGCCCCAGCCGCAGCCGATATCCAGCACCTCCATGTCCGGCCGCAGCAGCAGCTTGGCCGCGATGTGGCGCTTCTTGGCCAGTTGCGCCTGCTCCAGCGTCTCGTCGCCGCGCGGAAAATAGGCGCAGGAATATTGCCGGTCGCGATCCAGGAACAGGCTGTAGAGGCGGCCGTTCAGGTCGTAATGATGCGCCACGTTGCGCCGTGCCTGGCGCGCCACGTTATGCTGGCTCAGGCGCCGGCCGAGCAGGCCGATCCGGTCGCGCAGATGATACAGGGGATGCTCGCCGCCGGCGGCGATATTGGCCATCAGCACGTCGAGCACATCGTAGATGGTGCAGTCCAGCGGCCGCAGCGTGCCGTCCATATAGCATTCGCCGATGCGCAGACCGGGGTTCAGCAGCAGGCCGCGCACCGCGGCGGCGGTGTCGAGCGCGATCCCGGCGGAGGGCCCGGCCGTCGCCCCCTGGCAGCGCGATCGCCGGCCATCGGGCCAGCGGACTACCAGACTGCCCTGGCGAATGAACCCACGCAGAATTGCATCCAGGATGTGCGCACCCCATGCCCTGTTGAGACATGCGCGGCCGTCACCGGCCACAACGCAAATGATGAGACTTTCCGCGGGGATAAGTCAAAGGTCGTGTGCACCATCGCGGCGCACCGACGGCTCAGTGCGGAGTGAGCACCCAGCCGGACTGATCGGGCGCGCACCGGATCGGCAGCGCGTTCGGCGTGCGCACATCGATCGGCAGATCCATCGCCGCACGCAGGGCGCGGAACAACCCGCCATGCGCCACGAGAAGCACCGGCTGCGGTGCGGCCGGCTCGGTGGCGCGATTCACCGCGGTGATCGCCCGCGCCCGCAGATCGGCGAAGGGTTCGGCCTGCGCGGGGGTCTCGCTGCCATCGATCCAGCGGCTGAACCAGTCCGTCATCGGCTGGCCCTCATTGACGCCATAGGCTGCCTCACGCAGGTCGGGATCGATCTCGACCGGCAGCCCCAGCGCCTCGGCGGCGATTTCCGCCGTCACCCGCGCGCGCACCAGCGGCGAGCAGCGGATCGCGCCAATGCCCAGGCCGACCAGGCGCGTCGCCGCAGCGCGCGCCTGCTCCAGCCCGACCGCGTTGAGCGGGATATCCACGCTGCCCTGGCTGAGCTGGGCGGCGTTCCAGTCCGTTTCGCCGTGGCGAAGGAACCAGAAGGTCCGGCGCTGCAATGTCATCACCGGACCTCCGGTCGGTTGATCAGGCGGCGAAGCCTTCGTCCTTCAGCACCTTCTGCACCGACGGGCGGGCATTCAGCGCCGCCCAATGCCGCGCGAGGTTCGCCGGCAGGGTCTTGCCCAGGCGGCTGGCGTACCAGAATTCGACGAAGAACAGCGCCGCGTCGGCGATCGAGAACTCACCGGCGACCCAGGTCTTGTCGCCCAGCTGCTTGTCGAGCGTGGCCAGGCCCTTCTCGGCGATCGCCAGGCCCGCGGCCTTCACCTCGTCCTCCTTCGCCGGATCGGCGTTGAAGTTGGTGGGGCGGAAGATGCGGGTGAAGCCCTGCATATGCACGGTGGCGGCGATGTATTCCATCGTCTCCATCACCTTCACCTGGGCGTCCAGATCGGCCGGGAACAGCTTGGCCTCGGCGAATGCGCGGCCGATATAATAGGCGATGGCGGGGAACTCGGTGACCACCGTGTCGTCGTCGCGCACCAGCGTGGGCACCTTCGACTTCGGGTTGATGGCGATATATTCCGGCGTCATCTGCTCGCCCGAGCGCAGCGCCACCGGCTTCGCCTCATAGGGCTTGCCGACTTCCTCGAGCAGGACATGGATACCGATCGAGCAGGCGCCCGGCGCGTAGAACAGCTTCATGAGAATTCCCCCGTTGGTGGTTTGGATCAGTCGAACAAAGAGCTGACCGAGCTTTCATCGCTGATGCGGCGCATCGCCTCGGCCAGCAGCGGCGCGATGGTGATCTGGCGCACATTGGCCGCCAGCCGCACCGCTTCGGTCGCCAGGATCGAATCGGTCATCGTCATCATCTGGATCGGCGAGGAGGCGATGCGGGCCACCGCTCCGCCGGAGAGCACGCCGTGCGTCACGTAGACCGAGGCGGAGGCCGCGCCGCGCGCCAGCAGGGCGGAGGCGGCGTTGCACAGCGTGCCGCCGGAATCGACGATGTCGTCGATCAGGATGCAGTGGCGCCCCTCGACGTCACCGATCACGTTCATCACCTCCGACACGCCGGCGCGTTCACGCCGCTTGTCGATGATGGCCAGGTCGCAATTCAGCCGGGTGGCGATCAGGCGCGCGCGCACCACGCCGCCGACATCGGGCGAGACGATCATCACGTCCTTGCC
>CAIVDX010000637.1 GCA_903904805.1 uncultured Rhodospirillales bacterium | reverse complement strand
TTCTTTTTTTCAAAAAAGAATATTCTTACGTCATTGCCTGAAGCATCCTTTTCGGTGTGTACGGCATCTGCCGCATTCTCGCGCCGGTGGCGTCGAAGATGGCGTTTGAGAGCGCCGGCCAGATGCTTTCAGAGGCCGGCTCGCCGACACGCATGGGCGGCAGGTCGGGGCGGTTGACCAGGATCACCTCGACCTTGGTGGGGATGTCGGGGAAGCGCATGATCGGGTAGGTGATCCAGTCGATCGAGGTGATGGACTGGCTGTCAAATTTCACTTCTTCCAGCAGTGCGCGGCTGAGATTTTGAATCACGCCGCCCTCGATCTGGTTCACGATGGCATCGGGATTGACCACCAGGCCGCAATCCTGGGCGATGACCGCACGGGTGCAGTGGACGTGGCCGGTTTTGGTGTTCACCGCGACATCGAGAATGCCGCAGACGATGGTGTCGCGGGTTTTGAAGAAGATGTTGTCGGTGCCGAGCAGGGCGACGCCGCGGCCGAAGACGAGATCGCCCTTGGGGGCACGTTTGGGGCCCCAGCCGTGGCGCTTGAGGGCGGCATCGAGCACGCCGATATGGCGTTCGCTTTTGAGGTGGCGGCGGCGATACTCGACGGCATCGACACCGGCGGCGGCGGCGAGTTCGTCCATGAATGTTTCGCAGACATAGATGTTGTCCGGCGAGCCGACGCCGCGCATGGAGCCGACACGGATGTGCAACGGCCCGGCGCGGTGGCTGTCCGGACCGAGATAGGTGAATACGACGCGCTGGTTGGGAAATTCATAGACGGGGACGAAGTTTCCGGCCGCCCCCGAGAAGCCTTCCTCGAGGCCGGGCTTGTCCCAGCCGGCGAGCTGGGCGGTGATCAGGCTGCCCGGTTCGCCGCCATGTTTGGGCTCGTGATATTCCGGGCGGGAGTAGCCGGAGAGGCCGAAGGTGCGGACGTTCCAGGCGAGAACGTTGCCGTGTTCGTCGAGCCCGGCCATGGCTTCGGTGATGCGGGCGGCCTTGAGGGCTTCCCAGCCATTTTCGTCAGCGCGGGACCATTGCACGCGGACGGGTTTGCCAACCGCGCGCGAGCAGATGACGGCATCGAGCACCACGTCATCAGCCCCGTTCTGGCCGTAGCAGCCGGAGCCGTGGACATATTTGAGGCGGACTTTGTCGTTGGGCAGGCCAAGGAACTTCGCGACGGCCTCGCGCAGGCCGAAGGGCGTTTGGGTGGCGGACCAGACGGTGCCGCCGTCAGCAGTGATGTCGGCGATGGCACAGGAGGGGCCGATGGAGCCGTGATGGTTGTAGGGTGCGGTGTAGGTGGCGGTGACGATCTTCGCCGCGCGGGGCATCTGGCCTTCGACATCGCCGATCCTGGAGAGCACGCCGCCAGGGGCATCCTTCGTATAGCCCTTGGTGTATTCCGGCAGGTTGCGAAGCTTGTCGTATACCTCGTCCATCGCCGGCAGGCCGGACCAGTCCGACCAGGTGGCCTTGAGGGTCTCGGCACCCTTGATGGCCTGTTCCTCGCGGGCGAAGACGACGCCGAGCAGGTCGGCCTGGCGCACCACGGCGACGAAGCCCGGCAGGTGGGAGATCGAGGCTTCGTCGACCGAGAGGAGTTTGGCGCCGTGCGCGGGCGGGCGGATCATGCGGGCGTGGAGCATGCCCGGCACTTTGACGTCGTGCAGATATTTGAAGCTGCCATCGACCTTGGCGGGGATGTCGATGCGCGGGACGGAGGTGCCGACGATCTTGTACTGGTCGACGGTTTTGACCTTCACCTTGGGGTCGACGCGCAGATCGAAGATTTGGCCGCCGATGAGCGAGGCGTAGGTGGCGCGCTTTTTCGGCTCGGCGGTGACGAAGGCCACGCCATCCTTGGTGGTGATGTTGGCTGCCGGCACACCGAACTTTGCCGCGGCGCGTTCGACGAGGGCGAGGCGCGCCTGGGCGGCGGCGCGGCGGATGGGGTTGGCGTGGTAGGAGATGGTGCGGCTGCCGGAGGAGACGAACTGGTCAACGCTGCGGTTGGTGTCGGGCCCGACGAGGCGGGTGGTGGAGAAGGCGATGTCGAGCTCATCGGCCATCACCTGCAGCAGGCCGGTGGAGGCGCCGGTGCCGAACTCGCAGCAGCCGGTATAGAGGGTTGTTGTGCCGTCCTGGGAAATTTCGATCCAGCTGTCGATGTCGTCTTCCGCGGCGCCGTAAGGGCCGAGCTTGGGCTGGAAGGCGGCGGAGGCGGTGGTGGTGCCGCCGAGGGTGAAGCCGACGAGCAGGGCGCCACCGAGGCCGAGGGCGTTGCGGCGGGAGAGCGAGATGGTCATGCGCGGTTCTCCGATTTCTCGGCGCTGCGGACGGGGGATTTCGCGGCGCGTTGAACGGCCTTGATGATGCGCAGATGGGTGCCGCAGCGGCAGAGATTGGCGGCGAGCGCGGTCTTGATGTCGTCTTCGGTGGGGTGAGGGGTTTTCTCGAGCAGTTCGGCGGAGACCATGATCATGCCGTTGATGCAATAGCCGCATTGCACCGCCTGTTCCTCGATGAAGGCCTCCTGCAGGGCGGTGCGTTTGCCGTGGCCCAGGCCTTCGAGGGTGACGATCTTGTCGGTGGCTTTGATTTTGGAGAGTGGGGTGACGCAGGAGCGTGTCGCGTGGCCGTTGATGTGAACGGTGCACGCGCCGCATTGCCCAAGCCCGCAGCCGAATTTGGGTGCGGTGAGATCAAGGTCATTCCGCAGGGCGTAGAGGAGCGGCGTATCCGCCTCCATCTTAGGAAGCTCTTTGGTCTGCCCGTTGACGTTGATCTTCATCGATGCCGCCCGTTTGCTGCAAAAATTCCAAAAGTTTTTTGCTTATTTTTTTCAAAAAAGAAGCGATTGCCTTGCCTTACTTCGGCATGAACTCCGCAAACTTCGCCTTCATATGTTCCTCCAGCTCGGTGGAGTTGCGCACGATCTCCGGCCAGTCCTTGCGGCGGTGCCAGGGGGTGCAGGCGTCGATCACCATGCGGGAATTGTAGATGCGCTGATCGGCCGGGTAGGAGAGCGGGTCGAGCGAGGTGCTCCAGCAGCCCTTGAGAATTTCGGTGTCCTCGCGCACGTCGCAGCGGGTGCACATGGCCCAGACGACCTGGTTCATGTCTGCGGGATCGATGTCATCGTCCACCACCACCACGAAGCGGCCCAGGTAGGCGCCGGACTGGCAACTCGCGGCGGCCATGCCGGCCTGCTTCGAGTGCCCGGCGTAGGCCTGGCGGATCGCGATCACGTTG
>CAIVDX010000636.1 GCA_903904805.1 uncultured Rhodospirillales bacterium | reverse complement strand
GGATCCCCGCTTCATCGCCCGCCGCCTGGTGCGCTTCGCCAGTGAGGATATCGGCCTCGCCGACCCGCAGGCGCTGGTGCAGGCGCTGTCCGCCTGGGAGGCCTATGAGCGCCTCGGCAGCCCGGAGGGTGAGCTGGCGATCGTGCAGGCGGTGCTCTATCTCGGCACCGCTCCGAAATCGAATGCCGCCTATGTCGCCTATGGCGAGGCCATGCGCGCCGCCAAAGGCACCGGCAGCCTCGCCCCGCCGGCGCATATCCTCAACGCGCCGACCAGGCTGATGAAAGAGCTCGGCTACGGCGCCGGCTACGCCTACGATCACGATTCGCCGGACGCCTTCTCCGGCCAGGATCATTTCCCCGAAGGGATGCCCCGCGTGGAGTTTTACCGTCCCGCCCCGCGCGGCTTCGAACGCGAGGTCGGCAAGCGTCTGGAATACTGGTCCAAACTCCGCAGGGAGCGCGGCGCATGAGTGTCGCGCTCCGCACCGTGACGGACGATGAGGCCGATATCCGCCTCGATCGCTGGTTCCGCCGCCATTTCCCGCACCTCACCCAGGGTGCGATCGAGAAGATGTGCCGCACCGGCCAGATCCGCGTCGATGGCAGGCGCGCCGAGGCCTCCACCCGCCTGCTCGCCGGCCAGACCGTGCGCGTCCCGCCGCTGCCGCAGCCCAGCTCCGCCAGGCCAACGCCCGCCGCCCCCGACCCGCGCGTGCGGGCGGAGCTCGAAAAGCTGATCCTCTATCAGGACGAGCAGGTCATCGCGCTGAACAAGCCCTTCGGCCTGCCGGTGCAGGGCGGTCCGGGGATCGTCGTGCATCTCGACGCGCTGGTGGAGGCGTTGGCGCGCGATGGCCAGAAGCCGCTGCTGGTGCACCGGCTCGACAAGGACACCGCCGGCGTTCTGCTGCTCGCCCGCACGCCGGGCATCGCCGCCAGGCTCGCCGCCAGCTTCCGCGGCCGCGACGTGAAAAAGACCTACTGGGCGCTGGTCGCCGGCCGCCCCAACCCGCCCGAAGGCCGCATCGACGCGCCCCTGGTCCGCGCCTCCGACGGCCGCGGCGCCCGCACCGCCATCGCCAACCGCGACGACCCCGAGGCCGCCAGCGCGCTCACAGACTACCGCACGCTCGAACACGCCGCGCGCAAACTCTCCTGGCTGGAGCTGAACCCGCTCACCGGGCGCACCCACCAGCTGCGCGTGCATTGCGCCGCCCTGGCCACGCCGATCGTCGGCGACCCCAAATACGGCGCCCCGCGCGACGAGATCTGGGCCGCGCGGGTCGAGGGCTTCGCGCAGAAGCTGCATCTGCACGCCCACCAGCTGCTGCTGCCCCATCCGGCCGGCGGCTGGCTGGAGATCAGCGCTCCGCCGCCCGAGCACATGCGCGAAAGCTTCGTCCGGCTCGGTTTCACCGTTCCGCCCACTCCCGCCTCCCGCCGGTTCTGGTAGACAGGCCGCAGCAAAGGCGGGGACGTGATGAGGCTGTGGGCAATCCGGGCGGCGGAACTGCTGTTTACGCTGATGCTGGTGGTCGGCGCCGGCCAGCTGCTCGGCCCGCCGCTGCTCACCCCACGCATCGTCGCCGCCCTGGAGCGCGCCACCGGCCGCGCCGTCAGCATCGATGGCGAGGTCTATACCGACATCTTCCCCGCCGCGAAGATCGAGATCTTCGACCTCCGCCTGGCCAACGCCCCCGGCGGCAGCGACCGCCCGATGCTCACCCTGCATCGCCTCTATGCCCAGCTCAGCTGGCTGGCCCTGCTGCAAGGCCGGGTGGTGGTCACCCAGCTTGATCTGGAAGACCCCGACCTGCTGCTGGAGACTGACGGCAACCGCGCCGGCAACTGGCGCTTCACCGGCCCCACCCAGCCGCGCGGCCGCGGCCAGGCTGCCAACGGTATGGGCGGCGGCTCGCTGCCGGTCGAGACCATCAACCTGCACAATGCCCGGCTCACCCTGCGCAACGGCGCCAGCGGTCGGGCGCTGGGCCTGCTGATGCCCGACATCCACCTGGCCAGCAGCGACTCCGACGAGCAGGTCCGCATCGGCGCGCAGGTCCAGCAGGGCGACCAGCACGGCTATCTGAGCCTGCTCACCGGCCCGCTGGCCGACCTGCGCGCGGCCGAGGAGCCCTGGCCGTTCCACATCGCCTTCGGCGGCCATGGCGTGAGCCTGCTGCTCGATGGCACTCTCACCAACGCGACCAGCGGGGTTGGCATGGTCGCCGACCTCACCGGCGACGTCGCCGCGATGGACGCGCTGGCGGCCTTCCTGCCCGACATGCCCCTGCCGGCGCTGACCGACGCCAAGCTACGTGCCCACCTCAGCGTCGAACTCGGTGCCGCCTCCATCCGGGCCACCGGGATCGATGTGGTGTCGCCCGCACTGGATGGGTTCGGCAGTCTCGACTGGCGTGGCCTGGGTGCGGGCCGGCTGAGCGGGCAGATGACCCTGCGCAAGCTCGACGCCGATGCCCTCGACATGGTCGCGCCGCCGACCCAGGTGACGGCCGGCGGCGCACAGCAGAACAAGGTGCCGGAGACCGGCGATGACGGCCTGCTCTCGACCGCGGCCTGGCCGGAGGGGCTGCTGGACGGGCCCGATCTGGACCTCACGATCAAGGCGCAACAGCTGCGCCGGCGCGGGCAGAATTTCGGCCCCGCGCAACTGCATGTGGCGCGCGCCAACAGCAAACTCGCCCTCGCGCCGGTCACGCTGGGCCTGCCCGGCGGTGAGCTCACCGGCAGCTTCGTCGCCTCCGGCACCTCCTTCCGGCCGGACATCGCGCTGAGCATCGACGGCAAGGGTGCGCGCGCGGAGGTGCTGAGCCGCCAGCTCGGCCTGCCGGACCTGCTGGCCGCGCTCACCGATCTCACAGTGCGGATCGAGGGCCAGGGCGAGAGCCCGCACGCGCTGATCGAGAGCGCCGATGGCCAGTTCGGCCTCTCGGCGGTGGGCGGTGAAGTGGAGACCGGGGTCGCCACCGGGCCGCTTGGCCCGCTGCTGCCCCAGCTGGGCCTGTCCCCGCGCGATGCCGCCGGCCGCGGCACGCTGCGCTGTCTGGCCATCGCCGGCCGGATCAGCGACGGCATCGCCACCCTCAGCACCCTCACGCTCGACAGCTCGGCCCTGTTCCTCACCGGCAGCGGCAGCCTGGCACTGGGTCCGCAGACGCTGGATCTGCGCGTGAAGCCCACATTGCGCCTGCCGCCGGTGACCGGCATCGCCATCCCCGCACGGATCGCCGGGCCGATCGCCGATCCGCGCGTCGCCTGGGATGGGCCGGTGCCGCAGGGCAGGGAGGTGGTGGCCGCGGTGATCGGCACCGCCACCCAGCTGCTCGCCCCGGACGACTGCGAGCGTGGGCTGGCCGCCGCCCGCTTCGGCCGCTCCGGTCAGGCAGCGCCACCGCCGGCCAGCGCCCTTGAACGGCTGCCCGACGCGGTGCGCAGCAGCCTGTCGCCCGAACTCAACAAGCTTCTCGATCGGCTGCCCTGATCCCACAAACGACGAGACCCGTCGAAAGATGAGTTGACCCCGCTCGGCGCGGGGTGTGTGAGGGCGTGGTTGTCCGCACCCACAGGAGTGTCCGCTGCGCCGTTTTTGGAACCAGGCAAGCCTCGCCGAGGATCACGCCATCCTGCTCGATGGCAAACCGATGCGCCTGCCGGGCGGGGCGGTGCTGCGCGTCGGCCCACCCAGACTCGCCGCGGCGATCGTCGCGGAGTGGCAGGCTGCCGGCGGTGAGCCGGGCGGCGAGATGGACTGGGCCGACGTGCCGCTCACCACGCTGGCCGGCACCGCGCAGGAACGCATCGCGCCGGACCCCGCCCCCACCGCCGCGTCACTCGCCGCCTACGGTCAGACCGACCTGCTTTGCTACCGCGCCGCCGACATCCCCGCCCTGGCCGCCCGCCAGGCCGAGGAATGGCAACCCTGGCTCGACTGGTCCGCCCGGCAGCTCGACGCGCCTCTGCTGGTCACCGCGGGCATCATGCATGTCGCCCAGCCCGCCGAGTCGCTGGCGTCCCTCGCGCGCGCCGTGGCGGCGATGGATGCCCACGCGCTGGCCGCTCTCGGCGTCGCGGTGCCCTCGCTGGGCAGCCTGGTGCTCGCGCTGGCGATGGCCAAAGGCGCGCTGGCCCCGCTGGACGCCCATCGCATCGCCACCCTCGATGAGCGCCACCAGGCCGAATTCTGGGGCACCGACGCCGAGGCCGCCGCCCGCATGGCGAAAGTCGAAGCCGAAATCCTGCTCGCCGGCCGCTATCTCGTGCTCTCGCGTCCCGACTGATGTCCGCGCTGCGCCTGATCATCTCCGGTCGCGTGCAGGGCGTCGGCTACCGCGAATGGCTGGTCAAACGCGCCAGCCGCCTCGGCCTGTCCGGCTGGGTCCGCAACCGCAGCGACGGCACGGTGGAGGCCCAGCTCGAAGGCCCTGACGCCGCGATCTCCGCGTGCGTCGCGGCATGCCTGAAGGGCCCGATGCTCGCGGTGGTGCGTGAGATCGAACGCATCGAGGCGCCGCACAGCGGTGCGGCGGGGTTCGAGAGGTTGCCGACCCTGTAAGGGAAAACCGTCTTTTTTCAAAAAAGAACGCGCTTGCCTACCTGATCAGGCCCGTCAACGGGCTGGACGGATCCGCCCCCATCCGTCGCGGCATCCGCCCGGCGCGGAATGCCAGGCGCCCGGCCTCGACAGCCGCCTTCATCGCCCGCGCCATCAAGATCGGATCCTGCGCATGCGCGATCGCCGAGTTCAGCAGCACCGCGGTGCAGCCCAGCTCCATCGCGATCGCCGCGTCCGACGCGGTGCCCACGCCGGCATCCACCAGCAGCGGCACCGTCGCCTGCTCCAGCAGCAACGAGAACATCGCCGGATTCTGGATGCCCAGCCCCGAGCCGATCGGCGCGCCCAGCGGCATCACCGCCACGCAGCCCAGCTCCTCCAGCCGCTTGGCGTAGATCGGGTCGTCCAAGCAATAGACCATCACCTCGAACCCGTCCTTGATCAGCGCCTCGGCAGCCTCCAGCGTGGCGGCCATGTCCGGATACAGATGCGGCGGCGGGCCCAGCACCTCGAGCTTCACCAGGTTCCAGCCACCGGCCTCACGCGCCAGGCGCAGCGTGCGCACCGCGTCCTTCGCCGTGAAGCAGCCGGCAGTGTTGGGCAGATAGGTGTAGCGCTTGGGATCGACGAAATCCTGCAGCATCGGCGCGTTCGGGTCCGACAGATTCACCCGCCGCACCGCGACGGTGACAATCTCCGCCCCGCTGGCCTCGATCGCCGCGGCGGTCTCCTCCAGCGACTTGTATTTGCCGGTGCCCACGATCAGCCGCGAGCGAAAGCTGCGGCCGGCGACGGTCCAGCTGTCGTCATCAGCGAGGCCTGCGATGTTCTCGGCGGCGTCCATGGGCTTCAGCCCCCCCCAATGAAATGGACGATCTCCAGCGCGTCCCCGCCGGCCAGCACCGTGGCCGCGTAGGCGGACCGCGGCACGATCGCCTCGTTGCGTTCGACCGCCACCTTGCGCGTGTCGAGTCCCAGCTGCGCGATCAGCTCAGCAAGGGTGATCGGCGCGGCCAGCGAGCGGGGCTCGCCGTTGAGGCTGAGCGTGATGGCGTCGGACATGATGGCCAGATGGGTACTCCCGGCGAGATTGGGAGGCAAGCAGCTGATGGGCTTGGTATCGGCGCGCCGCCCATGCTAGCAGCCGCAGCATGGCCACCCCGCTGATCGCCATCCTCAACGGCCCCAACCTCAACCTGCTCGGCACCCGCCAGCCGGAGGTCTATGGCCGTGCCACGCTCGACGATGTGGAGGCGCTGTGCGCCGAGACCGCCGAGCAGGTGGGTCTGGCGATCGATTTTCGCCAGACCAACGGCGAGGGCGAGCTGATTTCCTGGGTGCAGGAATGCCGCGGCAAGGCGGCGGGCATCATCATCAATCCCGGCGGCTACACCCACACCTCCATCGCCCTGATGGATGCGCTGCTGGCTGTGGACCTGCCAACCATCGAGCTGCATGTCAGCAACATCCACCGCCGCGAGGAATTCCGTCACCACTCCTATGTCTCGCGCGCCGCCACCGGCGTGATCTGTGGCCTGGGCGTGCGCGGCTATGCGGTGGCGTTGGTGGCGATGGCCGACCTGATTCTCGGAGAATGACATGGCTGGTGTGACCTTCGATCCCCGCGCGATCCGCGCGTTGGCCGACATCCTGGTCGAGACAGGCCTGACCGAGATCGAAATCTCGGAAAAGGACAGCAAATTGCGCGTGGTGCGCGCGCCCGCGCCCGTCGCCGCCGCCGCCCCGGTGGCGACCGTCGCCGTCGCGGCACCCGCCCCGGTCGCTTCGGTGGCGGCGCCCGCGCCGCTGGCCGCCGCCAAGGATCATCCCGGCGCGGTCACCTCACCGATGGTGGGCGTGGCCTATCTGTCACCGGAGCCCTCCGCGCCGCCCTTCGTCAATCTCGGCCAGAACGTCGCCGCCGGCCAGGTGGTGCTGCTGATCGAGGCGATGAAGACCTTCAACCAGATCAAGGCGCCGATCGCCGGGCGGGTGACCCAGATCCTCATCCAGCCCGGCAGCCCCGTCGAATATGGCGAGGTTCTCATGGTCATTGAGCCGTAAGACGGCCGGACCCGCGCAGATGTTCCAGAAAATCCTGATCGCCAACCGCGGCGAGATCGCCCTGCGCATCCAGCGCGCCTGCCGCGAACTCGGCATCCCCACCGTCGCCGTGCACTCCACCGCCGACGCCGAGGCGATGCATGTCCGCCTCGCCGACGAAAGCGTGTGCGTCGGCCCGCCGGCCGCCCGCGACTCCTACCTGAACATGCCCGCCATCCTCTCCGCCGCCGCCATCACCGGCGCCGACGCCATCCATCCCGGCTACGGCTTCCTGTCGGAAAATGCCGAGTTCGCCGAGATGGTCGAGGCCCACGGCATGACCTTCATCGGCCCCAGCCCCGCCCATATCCGCATGATGGGCGACAAGATCGCCGCCAAGACCGCGATGGCCAGCCTCGGCGTGCCGCTGGTCCCCGGCTCGGCCGGCGAACTCGCCGATCTGCCCGAAGCCCAGGCGGTGGCCGACACCATCGGCTACCCCGTGCTCATCAAGACCGCCGCCGGCGGTGGCGGGCGCGGCATGAAGGTCGCG
>CAIVDX010000635.1 GCA_903904805.1 uncultured Rhodospirillales bacterium | reverse complement strand
AGGAACTGTAGGCCAGGCTCATCATCACCACCGACACGCCGAAAATGGTCAGCCGGTCCGGCAGCGCATCCACATGGGCGGCGAATTTCGAGCAGAGATACAGGCCAAACGAGCTGGCGATCATCGCCGTGCGCGCCAGTTTGCTCAGATGATAGCGATTCATGGTGACCACCAGCAGCAAGGTCACCAGCAACGCGGCACAAATCAGTGCCAATTGATCCGCCAAAAGAGACAATTTCCACGCTCCATAAAGAAGGGCAGCGCAATTTCTAGGTGTGTCGGGTGTCGACTGTCAAAGAAAGATTGATCGCCGATTCGGCAAATATTGATGGAACATCAAGCACCCGGTGCCGCGACGGGTCAGACCATCAGCATGCCGCCATTCACATGCAGCGTCTGCCCGGTCACCCAGGCGGCCTCGTCGGACGCCAGATAGACCACCGCGGCGGCGATGTCGGCCGGCGTGCCCATGCGGCCCAGCGGGATCGCGTCCATCAGCCTGGTCTTGTTCGCCTCGGGGATCGCATCGGTCATCGCGGTGGCGACGAAGCCCGGCGCGACGACAGTCACCGTCACGCCACGGCTGGCACATTCGGCGGCGAGCGACTTGCTCATGCCCACCAGCCCGGCCTTGGCGGCGGCATAGTTGGCCTGCCCGGCATTGCCGGTGGTCCCCACGATCGAGGCGATCGAGATGATCCGCCCCGCCCGGCGACGCAGCATGCCGCGCAGCGCGCCGCGCGCCAGACGGAACGGGGCGGCCAGATCAACATTCATCACCGCCTCCCAATCCTCGTCACGCATGCGCAGCGCCAGCATGTCCTTGGTCAGCCCGGCATTGTTCACCAGAATATGCAGCGGCCCGAGTGCTGATTCGGCGGCGGCCAGCAGCGCATCCGGCGCGGCCGGGTCTGACAGATCCGCCGGGCAGACCGCGACGCGCTCACCAAGTGCCGCGGCGAGTTCCTCGAGCGGGCCGGTGCGGGTGCCGGAGATTGCCACCGACGCCCCGCGCGCATGCAAGGCGGTGGCGATGGCGGCTCCGATGCCGCCCGACGCGCCGGTCACCAGCGCTGTCTTGCCTGCCAGATCGAACATGAACGTCTCCCGCTGAAGGCCCTAAAGGCTCTTGAGTAGTGTCTCGATGTCAGTCGGCGTGCCGGCCGATGTCGCGGCCGCATCCGGCGCGATGCGTCGCACCAGGCCGGACAGCACCTTGCCCGCACCCAGTTCGACAAAGCTGTCGACGCCCATCGCCACCATCGCCGCCACGCTCTCGCGCCAGCGCACCGTGCCGGTCACCTGCTTCACCAGCAGATCGCGGATGACAGCAGGATCGGTCGCCTTGGCGGCGGTCACGTTGGCGATCACCGGCACCGTCGGGGCGGCGATCATCTCCGCACCCAGCGCCTCGGCCATCGCGTCGGCCGCCGGGCGCATCAGCGCGCAATGGAACGGGGCGGAGACCGGCAGCAACATGGCGCGCTTCACACCCTTGGCGCGCGAGATCTCCACAGCCCGCTCGACGGCCGCCTTGGTGCCGGAGATCACCACCTGGCCGCCGCCATTGTCATTCGCGCATTCGACGATCTCGCCGGGTGCGGCCGCCTCGGCACAGATCTCCTGCGCGAGGGGCAGTTCCACACCGAGCAGCGCGGCCATCGCGCCAACACCTGGCGGGGTTGCCGCCTGCATCGCCTGGCCGCGCAGTTTCAGCAGACGTGCCGCCTGCGCCACGCCGAAGCTGCCCGCCGCGGCCAGCGCGCTGTATTCACCCAGCGAATGGCCGGCCACCAGCACCGCCCGCTGCGGCAGCAGAAAGCCGCCCTCGGCCTCCAGCACCCGCAGCACCGCGAGGGAGACGGCCATCAGCGCCGGCTGAGCGTTCTCGGTGAGTGTCAGCTCCTCGGAGGGACCCTCGAACATCAGCTTGGTCAGCTTTTGCTTGAGGGTGTCATCGACCTCCTGGAACACCTCGCGGGCGGGGGCGAAGGCGGCGGCGAGATCGCGGCCCATGCCAACCGCCTGGCTGCCCTGACCCGGAAAGATGAAGGCGTGAGTCGGCATCTGGTAACCGTGGGGTAATGGGGGTTGAAGGCCGGCGGTATCGCGTTGATGCGCCGCGCTGTCAATTCGCCGCCACTCTTGCCAGGGCGATGGCACCTCCCTAGAGGGCGGGGATGGACCTGATCGTCGATCATATCCGCCATTTCTATGGTGATGTGCTGGCGCTGGATGATGTCAGCCTCGATGTCCGGCAGGGCGAGATTCTCGCGCTGATCGGCCCGTCCGGCTGCGGCAAATCCACCCTGCTGGGCATCCTCGGCGGCCTGCTCGCTCCCAGCGAGGGCTCGGTGCAGCTGCGCGGCGCCCCCCCGCGCGGCTCGCTGAATCCGCTCACCTATGTGTTCCAGGATTTCGCCCTGCTGCCCTGGCGCAGCGTGGCGCAAAACGTGTCGCTGCCGCTGGAGCATCACCCCATCACCCGCGCCGACCGCGACGCCCGCATCGCCGACGCGCTCGCCCGCACCGGCCTGTCCGACTTCGCCGACGCGCTGCCCCGCCAGCTCTCCGGCGGCATGCGCCAACGCGTGGGCATCGCCCGCGCGCTCGCCGCCTCGCCTGACATATTGCTGATGGACGAGCCCCTCTCCGCGCTGGACGCCCAAACCCGCGATCTGCTGATGGAGGATTTCCTCGCGCTGTGGCTGCGCGAGCGCATCACCGCGGTCTATGTCACCCACAATCTCGCCGAGGCCGTCCGCCTGGCCAACCGCGTCGCCGTGCTGACCCGCCGCCCCGGCCGTCTGCGCGAGATCGTCGAGATCCCCATCCCGCAGGCCGAGCGCCAGAGCCCCGAGCGCCAGGTCGAGCTGCTCGCCATCCAGACCCACCTCTGGTCGCTGATCCGCGACGAGGCCGCGGTCGCCGATCGCGAAATCATCACGGTCACCGCCTGATGCCCGAGGCCCCACCCGACACGCCGACCCGCCCACTGCCCTACCGCGGCGGCGGTTTCACCATCAGCGCCCGCCCCGGCGCGCCGCT
>CAIVDX010000634.1 GCA_903904805.1 uncultured Rhodospirillales bacterium | reverse complement strand
CCGGCACCTTCGCCGAGGGGCTGGAGGCCGCCCTCGATCTCGACCGGCTCGGCGCCTTCGTCACCAAAACGATCACCCGCGAGCTGCGCACCGGCAACCCGCTGCCACGCGTCGCCGAGGTGAAGCAGGGCATGCTGAACTCGATCGGCATCCCCTCCAAGGGCGTCGAGTATTTCGTCGAGCACACCATCCCGTTTTACGCCCCCCGCCGCCCGCCCCTGGTGGTCTCCATCTCCGCCCCCTCAGCCGAGGGCTTCGCCGCCATGGCCGCGCAACTCTCGGTGCCCGGCATCGCCGCGATCGAGGCCAACATCTCCTGCCCCAACCTGGAGGAAGACGGCCGCGCCTTCGCGATGTCCGAACACAGCACCGCCGCCGTCACCGCCGCGATCCGCGCCGCCACCGACCTGCCGCTGTGGGTGAAGCTCTCGCCCAACGTGGGCGAGATCGCCGCCATCGGCCGCGCCGCGCAGGATGCCGGAGCCGACGCGCTGGTCGTCGCCAACACCATCCTCGCCATGGCGATCGACGCGCATGCCTTCCGCCCCCGCCTGGGCAGCATCACCGGCGGCCTGTCCGGCCCCGCGGTGAAGCCCATCGTGCTGCGCCAGGTCTGGCAATGCGCCCGCGCGGTCAGCATCCCGGTGATCGGCTGCGGCGGCATCTCCACCGTCGAGGACGCGGTGGAATACATGCTCGCCGGTGCCACCGCCGTGCAGGTCGGCACCGCCACCTTCATCCAGCCCGCCATCATGACCGCCATCATCGACGGCCTCGCCGCCTTCTGCCGCAAGCACGACATCGCCCGCGTGTCCGAGCTGACCGGCGCCCTGCGCCACGAGGAGGCCGACGAGCTTGATCAAACTTGGCCAGACCTCGCCTGGCTGGACCCCGATCTGTGACAGATACCGAATTCGCCGCGGATCTCTTCGCCGCCCTGCACGACATCGGCTGGGATGGCGTGGGCATCTCGCGCGAAACCTACGGCCCCGGCGAGGACGCCGCCTTCGACCTCGTCCGCCACACCGCCGAGGCGATCGGCCTGGCGATCGAGACAGACGCCGCCGGCAACATGATCTGCACCCTGCCCGGCACCAACCCCACCCTGCCCGCCGCCGCCTGCGGCTCGCATGTCGATTCCGTCCCCCAAGGCGGCAATTTCGATGGTGCGGCCGGCGTCGTCGCCGGTCTGCTCGCCCTGCGCCGCCTCGCCGGCACCGCCCATCGCCGCGCGGTGAAGCTGCTGGTGCTGCGCGGCGAGGAAAGCGCCTGGTTCGGCCGCCCCTATCTCGGCTCCTCGGCCATGCTGGGCGTGCTGAGCGAGGCCGACCTCGCCTCCACCCACCTGCGGTCCGGCCAGACCCTCGCCGACCGCCTCACCGCGCGCGGCATGCAGATTGGCCCGCTGCGGCGGCATGAGCGCCTGCTCGATCCCGCTTCGCTCGCCTGCTTCCTCGAACTGCACATCGAGCAGGGCCCGGTGCTGGTCGCCCGCGGCCTGCCGGTGGCGATCGTCACAGGCATTCGCGGCAACATCCGCCATCGCGGCATCGTCTGCATCGGCCAGGCCGGCCATTCCGGTGCCGTCCCCCGCTGGCTGCGGCACGACGCGGTGTTCGCCGTCGCCGAGCTGATCGGCCGCATCGACGAGCATTGGCGCTCGATGCT
>CAIVDX010000633.1 GCA_903904805.1 uncultured Rhodospirillales bacterium | reverse complement strand
CGCGGATACACGAAAGGCTGGCCGATCGAATATTTGAACGCCCAGGCGGCGATGGTCGGCAACTTGGCGATCAAACGAAACGCGCTGATGCGGCGATGCTCGGGGTTATTGATGTCCAGGCTGTCATGATAAAAGGCCGACAGCGCGCCCACCACGCCGCACATCACTGCCATCGGGTGCGCGTCGCGCCGGAAGCCGTTGTAAAAGCTGCGGATCTGCTCGTGCAGCATGGTGTGGCGCAGCACACCCTGCTCGAAATCGGCGTTTTGCTCCTTGTTGGGCAGCTCGCCATTCAGCAGCAGGTAGGCGACCTCAAGGAAGGTGGATTCCGTGGCCAGCTGCTCGATCGGGTAGCCGCGATGCAGCAGGATGCCCTCGTCACCGTCGATATAGGTGATCTTGCTGTCGCAGGCGGCGGTGCCACCGTAGCCGGGATCGTAGGTGAAGATGCCAAGATCGTTGTAGAGCTTGCGGATATCGGCGACTTCCGGCCCGATCGTGCCGGGGATCAGCGGCAGCTTCGCGGTCTTGTTGGTGCCATCGATGGTGACGGTTACGGACCCGGTCATACGTTCGTTCCTTGCTCATGGGCCGGATCGCCGGGCAGGGCGAACCGGGGCGTCACTGCGCCGTGCTGCGTTGCGGTAGATAAGGCCGGGACGGGGATTTGTGCAATGCAGGATCAGCATGCGCCTCGCGGCGTATCCAATTCGATAAAGCCATCCCAAGTGCTCGCAGATGAACGGCTGAGGATGGGCCGGCGGCCTGTCAGGCGGCCGGTCCGCGACCGTCCAGCCCCTAATCCCAGAACCGCTCCACCCCTAATCCCAGAACCGCTCCGCTTGGGCGAAATCCTTCCAGGCCTGGGTGATGCGCTTGCGCCCGCGCCCCGAGGTGCCGGCGATGTAGCCGGCCACCGCACCAGCGGCGAAGGCGTGGCCCGGGCCGAGATCGGTGAGCAGCGCATGCGCGGTGGCGGCGTCGTTGGCGCGGCCCAACTCCTCCTGCAGGTCGGCCAGACGCTCCAGAAAGCGCCGTGTCGGTTTGGCGGGGAAGCAGGTGGCGAAGAATTCGGCGGTGTAGCGCAGCTTCTTGCCCTGCTTGCGCAGCTCATGCAGCGCCTCGTCCGACAGTGCCCGCAGGTCGGCCCCGCTCTGCAGCATTCGCCTGGTGCGGCGGCTGAGGCTGCGACTGGCAAACGCAACCGCGGGCTCGTGCAGATGCGCGCAGCTCTCCGCCGGGCCCTGCCATGGGCGCAGCGCGGCGAGCATGGCGAGATCGCGGGCGATCGTCTGCCAGTCGGGCCCGGCCAGCCAGGCACGCAATGTGGCGTGCGCGGCCGCGCGGCGGCGCGCGGCGGCGGCGTGCAGTGCGCCGACCCGCGGCTCATCGGGCATGGCGGCGACGATGTCGGCGGCGGTCTCGGCGGTGAACACGTCCCAGTCGCGCGCCGGCCCGAGGGCGGTGGCCAGGGTGCGCAGCTGCACCCGCGCGGTGGCCAGCGCGGGGTGCGCGATCGCCGGACTGAACACCGAGAGCGCCGAGCGCAGCCGCCTGACCGCGACGCGCATCTGATGCACCGCGTTGGTTGTCTCGTCGGACGGCGCGCGGGCGGCCTCGATCGGGCCAGCCCAGTGCAGCGTGACATCGATCAGATGCGCGACGATGCCGGCGAAGGCCTCGCCCAGCGTGGCACCGGGCGCAACATTGGGCGCCCCAAGCCGGCGCGGCGCCGGCTCCTCGCCACGTGCCAACGCGATCGCCGCCGCCGCGGTGCCGGCGTTGGGCACGCTGAGGGGAACCACGGCGGCCAGCGCGCGGGCGCGCGCCGTCACCGCCTCGGCCGGTCCACTGAGGCGCAGCCAGCCACGGGGCGCGGTGCCGGCGAAGGCACGCAACTCGCCGCTGGCCAGCTCGAGCGCCAGCTCCACGTCGCCCTCGATCACATTTTGCCGGCGCAGGCGCCCCTCGAAAGAGGCAATGGGCAGCAGCGGTGGCAACGCGATCGGCAGGCCGTCGAGCGTCGGTGCCTCGGCGAGCAGCGGTGCAGGGGTGGCCGGCGGCCACAAGACCTCTCCTGGCACCAGCCGTTCCAGGCGCCACTGGCCGCGCTCGGCGGCGACCGCGAGGCCCTGGTTGCGCAGCACGCCCTCGGCGCTGTCATGCCAGGTGATCGCAAGAGCCGTGCTGCGCGAACGGTCGATGCGGCCGGCATTGAAGGCGGGCGCGCGGCCGAGGGCTGCGACATGCGTCGGGGTGAGGGCCAGCTCCAGGGTGCGGACTGGTGATGTCGCGATTGCCGCGACCGGGATGGGTGGGGTTGCCGCCGTGACGGCAGGCGGCGGGTCCACCGGCACCGGTGGAGCTGTGGTGGCGGCAAGATCGGGCGTCAGTTCCGGCGGCGCTGCCGAAGGGACATCGTCGCTCAGTTCGGGCACCTTGCAGGATGTATCATGGTTCAGGCGGCGAGCTCTGGAAGGTCGCGCGGCATGACGAAGCGGTCCAGCCGCCCGCTGCCCTCGGTGACGGCCCACCACGGGCCGGGCAGGTGGAAGGCGGCGAGCGCGCCGGTGGGAAACCCCTCGGCCAGGCGCACCAGATCGGTGTCTGGGTGCGTCATCGCGTGCGCGCCGGCGAGCTTCAGGGCGAAATCATGCAGGCCGGGATTATGGCCGATGATCATCACCCGGTTCACACTGTCCTGCACCGCGTGCAGCACCTCCAGCAGCTGGTCCGCCGACGCGAGATACAGCCCATCGAGTGGGGTGACGCGGGTGGTGGGCTCGAAGGGTCCCAGCGCCTGCATTGTTTGCAGCGTGCGCCTGGCGGAGGAGACCAGCACCAGGTCCGGCACCAGCCCAAGCGTATGGATCACCCCACGCATCGCACTCGCCGCCTGGCGGCCGCGGGCGTTGAGTGGCCGCGCGTGATCGGGCAGCTTGGGATCGTCCCATGCCGACTTGGCGTGTCGCAGAAGCAGCAGCTGGCGCATCATGGCGGGCAGCCTGCCACGTTCTCGCGCGCTTGTCCTGCCCCCGGTGAGGTGCGCGGGGAAGAGCATATCCGCCGATGCGCGGGCTGGACTATGGCACTGCCGCCGGCAGAAACGATTCGTCGATCATCGGAGCGAGATCGACGCGGGCAGGCAGCATCTCGGCCTCGACGAGCGCGTCCTGCATCAATGCAAGCAGGTCGGCGCGGAAATGGCCGGTGCGCGACCACATTGGGCGCCAGGCCTCGAATTCGCGGGCGATCACCGACGGATCCAGGCCGGTGAGTTTCGCGCCGACGACGGTGGACTCCGCCGGGTGCGCCAGCATCCAGTCGGTCGCCTGCAGATAGGCGGCGAGGAAGCGGCGCAGCGCGGCGGGGTGGGCGCGGGCGAAGTCGGTGGAAGCAAAGGTGGCGTTGGTGATGAAGTCCGGCACGAAGTCGGAGGCGAACAGGAGGATGCGCCCCCGCCCGTCCTGCTCAAGCTGGTAGCCGAGTGCGGGGTCGGAGATCACCGTGTCGATCTGGCCGGTCAGCAGCGCCGCCATCTGACCGCTGCGCACCGCGCCGGCGGCGACCGGCGTGTAGCTGTCAGGCCCCCAGCCCTGGACGGCAGCAAGGCGGCGGGCCAGCCAGAAGGTGAGCGTGCCATTGCCGGAGATACCGATGCGGCCGCCTTTCAGATCGGCGGGTGTTTTGATGCCCGAGGCGTTGGCCACCATGAAGGCGAAATTGACGGGCTTGTCGACCAGGCTGGCAACGCCGAGTTCGGCCGCGCCCTTGGCGATGAAGGCGAAGTCGGTGCCGCCGCCCAGGGCGATGTCGACCACACCGGCCACCAACGCCTGGTGTAGCTTGGCGGCGCCGGAGAACTCGGTGG
>CAIVDX010000632.1 GCA_903904805.1 uncultured Rhodospirillales bacterium | reverse complement strand
CCCGACCTTCGGTTTACAAAACCGCTGCACTACCGCTGTGCTAACCCGGCCGCACCGTGTTCTCCTTGTGCAGTCGGGGCGGTTTTGTCAACCGCGACCGGTGCGGCGCGGTTACAGCCCTGTTGCAAACACGCGAGTGCTGAACAGTAACAACGTATGATTCATCGTTCATTGGAGCGATGGGGCTGCGGTGAGGCGGCGGCTGCGATGATCAGTCTGTCGGCCGGCTGATCCTGCCGGTGTGCTGTATTCAGAAAGGACTTGCCGATGACCACCAAGGTCAAAAAGACTCTGTTGCCTCGGACTTTGCTCGCCGTGTTGCTCGCCTCGACGATGCTTGGCGGCTATGCCCTGCATGCCCGCGCCGACGGCGCCGGTTCGGTCGCTGACACCGGCCTTGCCGCGCCGCGTATGCCCGATTTCGCCGCGCTGGTGAAGCGGGTGAAGCCGGCGGTGGTCTCGATCACGGCCAAGATGGATGGTGCGGCGATGGCCGAGGAGGAAGGTCCGCAGATGCGGCAGATGCCGCCGGGTCTGCCGTTCGGCCGGATGGCGCCGCGTGGCGGCCAGCAGCCTGAGCGGGTGGTCGAGGCGCGGGGGTCCGGCTTCATCGTTTCCGCCGACGGCGTGATCGTCACCAACAACCATGTGGTGGAGCATGCGACATCGCTCAGCGTGACTTTGGATGACGGCACCGAGTTGCCGGCGACCATTGTCGGGCGGGATTCGCGCAGCGATGTCGCGGTGATCCGGGTGAAGGCCGATCATGCGTTGCCGGCGATCGATCTGGGCAGCTCGGCCGATGTCGAGCCGGGCCAGTGGGTGGTGGCGATGGGCAACCCGTTCGGGCTGGGCGGGTCGGTGACTGCCGGCATCGTGTCGGCGCGCGGGCGTGATATCGGCGCCGGACCGTATGATGATTTCATCCAGATCGATGCGCCGATCAATCACGGCAATTCGGGTGGGCCGCTGTTCACCCAGGATGGCCATGTGATCGGCATCAATACAGCGATTTATTCGCCCTCGGGTGGGTCGGTGGGCATCGGCTTTGCCATCCCGTCCGACACGGTGCGCAAGGTTGTCGCGCAGATCGAGAAGGATGGCCACGTGACTCGCGGCTATATTGGCGTCTCGGCGCAGAAGCTGAACGGTCAGATCGCCGCGGCGATGGGGCTGCCCAAGGCGGCGGATCCGTCGGAGGCGGGTGCGCTGATTGCCTCGGTGGTTTCGGACGGGCCGGCGGCGA
Organism: uncultured Rhodospirillales bacterium; assembly: GCA_903904805.1. Lineage (GTDB taxonomy): Bacteria > Pseudomonadota > Alphaproteobacteria > Acetobacterales > Acetobacteraceae > CAIVDX01. The sequence continues at coordinate 998 of CAIVDX010000632.1, read as the reverse complement.
AGGCCGGTCTGCAGCCCGGCGATGTGATCACCAAGGTGGATGGGCAGAGCGTGCGCGATCCCCGCGGGCTGGGGCGCGCGGTGGCCGATCTCGTGCCGGGCCAGAGCGCGCGGCTGCAGGTGCTGCGGGATGGCGACTCGAAGGAGCTGACGCTGAAGATCGCGCCGCAGCCGGGCGAGACGATGCAGGCGAGCGCGGCCGGCGCGCCTGAGCACGATGCCACGCCGCGGCTGGGCCTGTCGCTGGCGCCGCTGTCGCCGCAGGCACGGGCGCAGCTGGAGGTGCCGGCGGGCACCCAGGGCGTGGTGATCGCCGAGGTGGCGCCGGGCTCACCGGCCGAGCGGGCGGGTCTGCAGCAGGGCGATGTGCTGCTCGGTGTCGGCCAGCAGACGATCGGCAGCCCTGAGGAGGCGGTGAAGGCGCTGCGCGCGGCGGCGGGGCGTGGCGGCAAGGCCGTCGCGCTGCGCATTCTGCGTGATGGGCAGGCGGTGTTCGTCGCACTTGCCCCGCGCGGCGGCACCGAGGCGGGCTGAGCGCCGAGCGACGGCAGGCCTGGACAACGCGGCGCGTGGGCAAGCCCACGCGCCGCTTTTGCCGTTCAGGCATGGCCGGTGACGGTGCGGGTGCCGTTCACCTCCCGCACCAGGGCGGCGAACAGGCGCAGCGCATCCGGCCCGCCGCGATCGGCGAGCGCGCCGGCCTCGATCTCCTCGGCGAGCTGTTCGGCCTGGCCGGCGACGGTTTCCACCGCGCGACGAATGGCCTCCCTCGCCAGGGTGAGCTGGGTGGTTTCGGGCAGTTCATGCCAAGCAGGCATTTGGGGGCTCCTTCCCCAGCAAGGCCATCTTGGCGTTGAGCAGGCGCACGGCGCCGGTGGTCGGATCATCCGGCGTTGGGCCGGCGCGACCGATTATGCAGGCGAGTCGGTGAACGGGAGACTAACCGGCGCGGGTGAGCTCGTAGAGCGCGATGGCGGTGGCGGCGGAGACGTTCAGGCT
>CAIVDX010000631.1 GCA_903904805.1 uncultured Rhodospirillales bacterium | reverse complement strand
CCGATCTGCACGCCCACGCGCTTGCCTTTGAGATCCGTCGGGCCGGTGATCTTGCTGTCGGCACCGGCGACCAGGCTCACCGTTTGCGAATCCGGCGTAAAGCGCGAGGCGCCGGCAACTGCGACGAGATTCAGCCCCGCCGCCACACCCTGCAGAAAGACCGGCCCCGTCGTGCTGCCGATATTGACGCTGCCGGAGATGATTGCCGCGGGAATGTTCGAGATCAGCGGGATGATGGCGATCTCACTTTGCACATTCTGCTGTGCGAAGAAGCCATCTTCGTGAGAGATGATGGCCGGCACGAAATCGGTGGTCGGCACCATCCCCACCACCATCTTGTCCGCGCGGGCCGGGCCCGCAACAGACAGGACCGCCAGGGTCACCATCGCCAGAATTGAGCGCATCGAATCCTCTCCCATGATGCCGCGTTGTGCGGCTTGTTCTTGTCAGACTTGTTCGACCTTCGAGACTTGCCGCTCGCACAGCACCTCCAGCCGCGCGATCGCACCTTCCGCCCAGGCGATCTCCAGCTCCGCGCGGGCGATATTGCCGTCATAGGCGAGCAGTTTGGTCAGCAGAACCAGATCATGCTCGCGCTTCGGCCGTTGCGCCAGCCGTGCTGCCATCTGGCGGTGGCTGCCGTCGGTCATTGCCGCGCGCATCGACTGCCAGGTTGCCAGCTTCTCGCGATGATGGGCGATGTGCGATTCCAGATGGTGCCTGATCAGATCGGGATCGGAGCGATCGAGAAAGATCAGCTTCACGCGTTCGGGATCACGCTCCGGCGGATAGTCGGTTGGTGCCTCCACCCAGGCCTGCAGCGCCGTTGCGCCCACCGGTGTCAGCCGGAACAGACGCCTGCCCAGCCGGTCGCTGTCATCCTGCTCACCGCTGATCCAGCCAAGCTGTTCCAGCTCGCGCAATTCCGGATAGATCTGGCTTGGCAACGCCGACCAGAAGGCGCCGGCTCCCTGGGCGAACTCGCGCGCGATCATGTAGCCCGTTCCAGGCGTGCTGCCGAGAAAGCCCAGGATCGCGTAGCGCAACGACATTCAGGCGGGCACCACGGCGAGATCGAGCTCCACATCGTGCCGCGGCGCTTCGTCCGCGCGATGAATGTCGAACGCCAGCAACGTGCCGGTGGCCGGGCAGTACCAGGCCGTCATCGCCAGCTCGGCATGCAGAACATGCTTGGGCAGATCAGCGGCTTTTACCGGCGCGCTCACCGCCCCCTCGCGCCAGCGCGTGTGGCCCGAGCACAGCACATGGCCCGCCTGAGTGACCACATGATGGCCGCCCTGATGCTGCACCAGCCGCATCGCCGGGCCCATCGGCATCACCGTTTCGCCGTCAAACAATGTCGGGAGATCGCGGAATGCACCGACGCGCGCGTGACGAATGGCGGCACGCGCGGCGGCGGTTGCTGCCTCATCCACGCCATCGCCGGCGCTGACCAGACCGTAGATCTCACGCGCGGTCCTGGCGGAGATGGCGCCACGCCGCAGGTCGCGCGCCACGCTCGCCGGCGCGCGCAGCAGCGGGTCTCCCCAACCGCCACCGCCCTGCCAGGAGACGTTGAACACATCGCCCTTTTTCATCGGCCGCAGACCCGGCTTCGGCCCGAGCGTGTCGTATTCGGCATCGTCGCGCAGCACGCCGTCCACCGCCCCCTGCGCCGACCAGCGCTGGATCACCGTGGCACCCGGCAGGCCGCCCATCAGACCGGTGGTGTTGGGCACTTCCGCGCCATGGGTCATGATCAGCGCTTCCGCCCCCTCGACCCCGGCGAGAGTGAGCGCGACCTCGGCGGACAGGCCACCGATATAGGTGCCGGCTCCGGCGGTGTCACGCGACAGGCGGCGATGGAAATAGAACAGAGGGGCTGCCTGCTCGTTGCGTTCGATGTCGGCCACCGAGGCCATAGGCGAGTTGTGCGGCCCGCCGGCATCGAAACCATCCTTGCTGGCAAAAGCAGCATAGCCACCGGTGATCGGATCCATCAGATGCAGACCGAACGGCTCGCCATACTGATTGCGCCCGCCGAGATTGAATGTCGCCATCGTTCCCTGCGCGACGGCCTGTGCGCGATGCAGATAGATGTCAGAGCAGGCAAGCAACCGATTGCACAGGGCCCCCACCACGTTGCAGGTGGTCCAGATCGCCTCGACCGTCGCGGAGCCGACGGGTGCGGGGAATTGCGCGGTGACCACCAGCGCGTCGGGCGCGACAATCTCGCACACATTCATCACACCCTGGTTCCAGGGCACATCCCACGCCAGCATCGGCATCACCGAGCCGACCACCGCGCCCTCCAGCCCCGCACGGGTGCAGTTGATGAAGCCAGGTGCCTGGCCGGATGAGCCGGAGAAATCGAAGCGCAGCGAGTCGCCGCGCTTTTCCAACACGCAGTCGATCTTGTAGAGTCGGTTGGCCTCGCCATCATGTTCGAGGAAATCGACGGCGCGGAACACGCCATCGGGCAATTCGCGCAGGCGCACCCGTGTGCGCTCCTCGCTGCCGGCGATCATCAGCCGCATCACCTCGACCACTGTTTCCGCACCGTAGCGACCCACCAGATCGGCCATGCGGTTGCGCGCGACATTGATGGTGGCGATGAAGGCGCGAATGTCGAGCGCCAGCTGCGCGGGCAGGCGGGTGGCGGTGAGCACCATCTCGATGATGTCTTCCCGCAGCACGCCTTTTTCCACCACCTTCACACAGGGCAGGCGCAGCCCCTCCTGGCGCACATCGCGCGCGCGCGGCGACCAGCTGGCGAAATCCATGCCGCCGATATCGGTGACATGCGCCTCGACACCCGCCCAGGCGATGATCTTGCCATCGGCGAAGATCGGGCCGGTCAGCTGCAGATCATTTTGATGCAGCGCACCAACGAACGGGTCGTTGCCCATCCACATGTCGCCATCCTCGATGGTGAAATATGGGCGGTCATGCACCGCACGGATCAGATGCCCCACGACAGGTGCCTGCAGCGAGACCTGAAATCCCATCGAGGCGAAATCGCCGTTCGGCAGGAACAGGCCTGTGAAGAAGTCCGACGCCTCGGT
>CAIVDX010000630.1 GCA_903904805.1 uncultured Rhodospirillales bacterium | reverse complement strand
GCTGCCGCTGATCGTGCTGTGGCAGCTGGGCGCGCCGGATGCCTACACGGTGTTCGGGCTGAGCGCGCTGAGCTATGTTTTCGTCGGATCCAACGCCGTGTCTCTGGTGCTCTACACCGGTGAATTATACCCCACCCGGATGCGCGCGCTGGCCGGCTCGATCGCCACCGTGTGGGCGCGCATCGCCGCCTCGTTCTCGCCGATCCTGGTGGGCTGGACCATCGGCGAATTCAACATCGCCGCAGTGTTCGCGATGTTTGCCGGGGTGGCGCTGCTTGGCGCCATCCTCTGCGGACTGGCCGGGGTGGAGACCAAGCGGCGCGTGCTGGAGGATGTTTCACCATGATGCTCCGGGCCATTCTGCTGGCATCGTTGTTGGCGCTTCCGGCGCGCGCCGAGCCCCCGGCGTGGAAGCATGGCGTGCTGCTGCCCAAGGCCGATGCCGGGATCATCCTGATGCCCGCACGCGGCGGCTTCGGCACCGCCCAGGGGATCGACCTGCAGATTTCAGTGATGAAGGACGATACCGGGCTCATTCGGGCTTTGCTCGCCGGCGAACTGGATTCGATCGAGGGCGGCAGCGCCACCGCGATCCTCGCCGCCTCGCGCGGCGCACCACCGCGCGTGCTCGGCTGCTATTGGACAGTTGTACCTTATGGGGTTTTCGCCAAGGCCGAGATCACCGAGATCGCGCAGCTGCGCGGTCGCGCCATCGCCGTCTCAGGCCCTTCGGCGGCGCCTGATCTGGTGGCGCGCGCCATGCTGGCCCATGCCGGCATCCCGCGCGGCGAGGTGCGCATGGCTGACATGGGCGGCGATGGCGATCGCTACAAGGCGGTGACCGCGGGCGTGGTGGATGCCACCGTGGTGTCGCTGGAATATACCCCGCTGGCAAACGCGGCCGGCGTGCATATGCTGGTGCGCGGATCGGATGTGTTGCCGAATTATCCGCGCATCTGCATCACCACCAGCACCAGCGCGATCGCCAATCGCCGTGCCGATCTGGTGGCCTTCGTCGCCGCCGAGATCGCCGGGCTGCGCCACGCGATGAGCGACCGCGAGGCCTCGCTCGCGCTGACCCGCGAGATCATCCATATCGGTGCGGACGATCCGCGCCCGGCCTTCATGTATGATGATGCGCGCGCCAACGGCACGATCGACACCGAGATGGGAATCCCCATGGACAAGCTCGCCTGGTTGCAGGATGAGCTGATCGCCCTTGGCAACATGAAGACCAAGGTCTCGCTCGACGGCATCGTCGATCCCAGCATTCGGCGCGACGCGCTGGCGCGATTGGAGACACGCAAATGAAATCGCTGGCTCTGATCTGCGTGCTCCTGCTCGGGCATTCTGCACAGGCGCAGACCACGAAGCTCACGCTGCTGTTCACCGCCGCGCCCACCCTGATCGGCAGCTTCGTCGCGTATGACCAGGGCTATTTCGCCGCGCATGGGCTCGAGATGGCGATGGTACTCTCGCCGAACCCCTCGACCATGCCGGCCGCCCTGCTCGGAGGTTCGGCTGACATCGCGGCGCTGCAGATGCCCTCGCTGCTCGCCGCGAACGACAACGGGCTGGATCTGGTGGTGCTCGCCGGCACCGAGATCTATCCCGCGCCGTACAAGCAGGGCTTCCTGGTCTCACCAGGCAGCAAGATCACATCGCCGTCCGACCTCGCGGGCCACCGGCTGGGCGTGCCCGGCATCGGCGCAACGATGGACATCCTCGCGCGCAAACTCTTCAGCCAGATCGGCGTGGATGACCGCAGCGTGATCCGCGTGGAAATCCCGCTGAACCAGATGGGCGATGCGCTGCGCAGCGGCACGGTGGATGCCGTGACCGCCGTGGAGCCGGTCTATACACGCATCGTCGCCTCTGGTGCGGGGGTCGATGCCGGCAGCTATGAGGGCATCATCCCGGCCGGCACGGTGTTCACCGTCTATTCCTCCACCCGGGCCTGGGCAGATGGGCATCGGGCCGCGCTGGGGGCGATGCGGGCGGCGATGGCCGAGGCGGCGGCCTTCATCGGCAAGCCGGAGACCGATGCGGCGGTGCGCGAGAGCCTCGCGCGCTGGACCAAGCTGCCGGTGGCGGTGGTCGCCACGATGAAATTGCCGCGCAATCTGGCGACCAACATGCCGGTGAGCGGCATCAGCTTCTGGACGCAGGTGGCCGCCGAGCAGGGATTGACGAGCAAGGCGCCCGATCCCGGAACACTGATCTACCCCTACTGATCCTTCCAGACGCGGAAATGTACGCTTTGGGCATTTCTGTCCGGGCAATGCTTCGCCTATAAGGCCCGTTCGTCCCGCGTCGGTCCTGCCGCGCGGCTCGTCACGTCGTCACGCACCCCGCGTGACTGCCTCGCCGAAGGATCACCGCGCCCCATGCCGAGCCCCTATTCTTCCGACGATCTGGGCCGGATTTTTGACGCGCGCACCCTCACCCGCGGCCGCTCCCTCGCACTGCTGGGTGCGGTGGAGGTGATGCTGGAGCCGGGAGCGGTGGCGGTCAGCGTGGAGCAGTTGGGCCAGCGCTATACAGGTCGCATCGCGCCGCTGGCGCGCGGCAACCGGGTGGTGTTCTCCACCGATTGCAGCTGCGGCCAGCCGAACTGCGCGCATCTGGCGGCCGGCGCGCTGGCGGCGCTCGACCGCTTCCCAGCGCTGCGCAAGGTTGAGCAGAAAAATTTCCTCGAGACGCTGGCGATCCCGGCCACGACGACCGAGCCTCAGAAGTTGGTGTTCGAACTTTCCGCGGCGCCCCTGCCAGCGGCCTGTGCGGTGACCACGCTGCTGGTGG
>CAIVDX010000629.1 GCA_903904805.1 uncultured Rhodospirillales bacterium | reverse complement strand
GGCGCCCAGACCGGCGGCGATCTGGTCGAGTGCTGCCAGCACCTTGAAGCCTTTTTCGGTCAGATACTTGCCCATGCCGCCGCCGCGCGGGCTTTTGCCCTGGTCGGCCTCACTGCGGTATTTGCCGGTCAGGAAGCCCGAGGCCAGCGACCAGTAGGTGATCACGCCCAGCCCCTGCTCGACGGCCAGTTTCTCGTAGGTGCCCTCGTAGCCCGGGCGCTCCACCAGATTGTAGTGCGGTTGCAGCGTTTCATAGCGCGGCCCGCCACCGGCCGCGGCAGCGGCCTGCGAGGCCATCAGGCGTTCGGCGGAGATGTTGGAGCAGCCGATGGCGCGCACCTTGCCCGAGGCGACCACCTTGGCGAACGCGCCCATGGTTTCCTCCACCGGGGTCACGTCGTCGTCGAAATGCTGCTGATACAGGTCGATGTAGTCGGTCTGCAGGCGGCGCAGCGAGTCGTCGATGGAGCGCAGGATGTACGGCTCGGTCAGGTTCTTGCCCTGCCCCATGTCGTTGCCGACCTTGGTCAGGATCAGCACGTCATCACGCTTGCCGCGCCGCTTCAGCCAGTTGCCGATGACGGTTTCCGACTCGCCGCCCACATGCCCGGGCGCCCAGCGCGAATACATGTCCGCCGTGTCGATGGCGTTGAAGCCGCCCGCCACGAAGGCGTCGAGGATGGCAAACGAGGTGGCTTCATCGGCGGTCCAGCCGAACACATTGCCGCCGAACACGATCGGGGCCGTTTTCAGGCCGGAGCGGCCGAGGCTTCGCATCTGCATCGAGAGAGTCCTTGTGGTGTCGAGGGGCGCAGGGTGGCGGGCGGGCGGGTTAGGCGCAAGGTGGGGGGCTGTCGGACTTATTTTGACCATGTGGAAAATTTACAACCAGTGGCGTAATCGACCGGTATGCGCCAATGTCGGTCATCGGCTGGCATGGACGGCACACGGGGGTCGGGCATGGCGATTGTGCATCCCATCGGCGCAGATGGGTCGTTATGCGAACGTCCGCTGAGTGGCTTGGCGTGGGCGAAACCGGACCAACTTACTTTGATGGAAGGGCTTGGTGATCAGAAGCAGCCACCAATGCGGCAGCCAGCGCCGCAGCATCTAACTCACCCGCCAGCGATGACGGCCCGAGGACTCTGGCGATGCGAGCAGTCGTGACCAATTGGCGGGTCGTTGGGAGCCGAGAAAGTGTTACACTCTCGTGACCATCATCCGACGTGCTAAGCTTCACGTCGCAAAAGAAGGAAATGTCGGACGTGGCGACGACTATGGCGAACGAAGGCACTGAAGGCGATCCGGACGTCTCGCGCATCGCGGCCCGGATAGACCAACTAATCAAGGAGAACTTCAAGTCGGAGAAAATCTACTATCTAGCACGACTTGGAATTGAGCTTGGCGAGGACCGGCTGATACTGGAAAAACGCACTGGCAAGAAGCTTGGCCATTTCATCCGCGAGAATTTCGACTACGAGATCGGCACCGGCGGCCAACACAAGAACGTACTCTACCTCATTGCCCCAGGGGCATCGGCGGGGATTGCGACAGCTGCCCCACCTCGCTACGTCCCGCGCTTCTGGGCGGCATTCGCGG
>CAIVDX010000628.1 GCA_903904805.1 uncultured Rhodospirillales bacterium | reverse complement strand
CGCCGTCGCCGAGCTGATCGGCCGCATCGACGAGCATTGGCGCTCGATGCTCGCCCGCGGCCAGGATCTGGTGGTCACCGCCGGCATCGCCGGCACCGACCCCGCCGAGCACGCCCTCTCCCGCATCCCCGGCAAGATGACCTTCAGCTTCGAGGTCCGCAGCGAAGACACCGCCACGCTGGAAGGCTTCTACAAGCTCCTGCAATCCGACTGCGAGCTGATCGCCGAGGAGCGCGGCGTCCGCTTCGTGTTCGACGCCCGCATCGATGCCGCCCCCGCCACCATGGACCCCGCTTTGGTCGCGCTGCTCTCCCGCCAGGCCGCCGCCCTGGGCCTGCCCGCCGAAACCATGGCCTCCGGCGCCGGGCACGATGCGGCGATCTTCGCCAACGCCGGCGTGCCGGCCGCGATGATCTTCGTCCGCAACGCCCACGGCTCGCACAACCCCGACGAGGCGATGGAGCTCGCCGATTTCATGCATGGCGCGGATCTGTTGCATGCTGCGCTGAAGGAGATCGCCACATGAGCACCATCGGCTCCGACACCGCCAGGCTGCTGCTCTCCGCCGGCACCGTCTCGGTCAGCCACGACCGGCCCTACATCCTCGCCGGCGGCTGGGCCTCACCGGTCTATGTCGATTGCCGCCTGCTGATCGGCACACCACGGATCGCCCGCGCCGTCACCGAGCTCGCCGTGCGCGCCATCGACGAGAAGATCGGCCGCGGCGGCTTCGACTGCATCGCCGGTGCCGAGACCGCCGGCATTCCGCTCGCCGCCTGGATCGCCGACCGCATGGGCTGCGACCTGCGCTATGTCCGCAAGCGCCCGCTGGGCATCGGCCGCGGCGCCCAGGTTGAGGGTGGCGCGGTCGAGGGGCGGCATGTCCTGCTGATCGACGATCTGGTGACCGACGCCACCAGCAAGGCCGCCTTCGTCCGCGGCCTGCGCGAAGCCGGCGCCATCGTCACCGAGGCGCTGGTGGTGTTCTTCAACAACTCCTTCCCCGGTGCCACCGAGCGCCTGGCGAAATTCGACCTGAAGCTGCACGCGCTGGCCACCTGGCAGGATGTGCTCGCCAACGATTTGTTGCCCGCCGACGACGCCGTCCTAATCCGCGCCCTGCTGTCCGACCCCGTCGCCTGGTCCACCGCCCATGGCGGCCGCAGCGCCTGAGCCTCTTCCCGCAGGGTCGCGACATGAGCCTCCTCCCGCAGGAATGACTCGCGGCAGAGGTCGAGACAGCCTATAATGCCGTGATTGCGAAACGACCCCACCATTTCACTCCGGCATATTGAACCAGGGCCCGCCCCCTGACAGTCAAAACTCCCCCGACAGTCCAAACTCTGGTGCGTCATGTTTTCAAAAACGATGCGCCTGTCCTCTGCTGGCCAACCCGATGCGAATTGGCTACGCACAAATGATGTCCAGCCCCGCGGAGGCCCAGCGTGCGTAATCCGATCAGACAGGGTGCCGACTGGCTGATATGCCTGCGCGCCAAGGTCGAGGCCGACTGGTTCATGCCCGCCGTGATGGCTGTGTTCATCGCCCTGCGCATCGCCGTGCTGTTCGTCGGCCCGCTGCCGCAGGGCTCGGATTATGGCTGGTATCTGGCCCGCGCCACCGAGATGGCCGCCGGCATGGATTATCAGGAGAACGGCTTCATCACCGCCTTCTGGCCGGTCGGCTGGCCGGCCTTCCTCGCCGCCCTGTTCAAGCTCACCGGCCCCTCGGTGCTGGCCGGGCAGCTTGCCAACCTGGTGCTGGCCACACTGGCCTGCCTGCTCACCGCGCGGCTGGGCGAGGAGCTGTTCCGCGACAGGATGGTCGGGCGTCTGGCGGCGCTGATGCTGGCGATCTTCCCCAACCAGATCGGCTATGTGCCGGAGCTGTCCACCGAGCTGTTCTTCGAATGCATGCTGAT
>CAIVDX010000627.1 GCA_903904805.1 uncultured Rhodospirillales bacterium | reverse complement strand
CCGCGTCTGCCCCCCCCCGCCCGACGCCCCGCCCGACGCCCCGCCCGACGCAACAACCGCCGCCGCTCCCGGCTCGCCCACCTGCACCGTCACCGCCGCCAGCGCGCCCTCGTGCCATTGCGACGCCAGCCCCGCCGCCGCCAGCGCGCCGGCCGCCGCCAACGCCGCCAGAAAGCTCATCGCCGCCACCAGGGCGGGCAGCAGCCGGCCGGGCAGGGCGCGACGCAGCCCCAGATCGTCATGGCCCCGCCGAAAATTCTGGCGCCGGAAGTTTTGCCGAGACTCAGACATCCCGGCCCTCACACATCATCCGCCACCGCCCAGCCCACGCCGCCGGCGGTCCACGCTTCCGCCCGACCCGCCTCCCCAAACCGCGCCTCCACCAGCCGCCCATGCTCCAGCCGCCCATGCTCCAGTCGCCCATGCTCCAGTCGCAGCGCCCGCGCCGGATGCCGCGCCACCAGCGCGTCATTATGCGTCGCCACGATCACGCTGGTCCCCAGCCGGTTGAGCTCATGCAGCAGCTGCATCAGCCGCTCCGCCTGGCCGTCATCGAGGTTCCCCGTCGGCTCGTCCGCCAGCAGCAGCGCCGGCCGCCCGATCACCGCCCGCGAGATCGCCAGCCGCTGCTGCTCGCCGCCCGACAGCTCCGCCGGAAACGCGCCCATGCGCGCCTCCAGCCCCACCCAGCGCAGCATCTCGCTCACATCCGCCCGCACCTGCCCCTCCGGCCGCCCGGCCAGCCGCAGCGGCAACGCCACATTGTCGAACGCGCTGAGATGATCGAGCAGCCGGAAATCCTGGAACACCACGCCGATCTTCCGCCGCAGCCCCGGCAGCCGCCCCCGCCGCGCGCGCATGATGTCCGTCCCGAACACCTCCAGCCGCCCCCGGCTCGGCTTCGCAGCCAGCATCAGCAGCCGCAGCAGGCTCGATTTCCCCGCCCCCGAATGCCCCAGCAGCCAGCGAAACCCGCCCGGCTCGATGGCGAAGCTGATGTCGCGCAGCACCTCCGGCCCGCTCCGACCGGCGACGTCGTAGCGCAGACCGACATTCTCGAGCCGGACCATGCAGGCGGGTTCCTTAACGATGCGTTGAGCGAGTCGCCGCCATCATAGTCCAAACCCGACCGCCGCGGCACACCGCGCCGCCGCACCGGGCCGACCAACCTGTCTCCCCCAACCCTCACCAACCCCAACCGTCACAAACACACCACGATGCGGATCGACTGCCCCCACTGCGGCATGGGCTATGAGGTGCCGGAGGTCCTGCTCTGGCAGGGCCGCCGCATCCAATGCCACGCCTGCGCCGCGGACTGGAACTGGCAGCCAACCACCACCCCACCCGACACCCTCTCGGCCACCGCCGCCGAGCCTGCCTCACCCCCGATCGCCTCACACCTGGTCGTCTCACCCCTGGTCGCCCCAACCGAGAAGCTGGTCCCCCCGCCGCCGACCGCCGCCGCCACCCGCGTGCTCGCCCCCCGCCTGCTTGCTGCCGCCTGGGCCGCCAGCCTGCTGCTGCTCGCCGGTGCCGCCACCGCCGCGATCAGCGCCCGCGCGCCGGTGATGCGCGCCTGGCCCCCCAGCGAGCGGCTCTACGCGGCACTCGGCTTCAGCACTCCCGAGACCGGCCCCGAGACCGGCCCCGAGACCGGCCCCGACGCTGGCCCCGACGCTGGCCCCGACGCTGGCCCCGAGGCCGCTTTTGTGCCGCCGCATCCGCCATTGGCCGCGCCATCGCCTACCCGACCATTGCGCTGATGGCCGCCGCCGTCCAAGGCTGATAGATGAAAAAAATCTCAATAATAAAGCAATCAATCTACAAAATTACTATTGAATCCAAAACGATGACATTGCAGAACCGTCAGGCCTCTGACGACGGGGCGGCGAGCCTCCATGTCGATGGGTCCCGCCTTCGAACAGCAACCGGAGCCGATCGTTTCATGAAGTCCATTCTGTCCGCCTGCGCCACCGCCGCCCTACTCGCCGCGAGCGCCCTTCCCGCCAACGCCAACGCCAATGTCATGCTCTATGCGGACCCATTGACCGCGACAGGCAACCACAGCCTGAATGGCACCAAGCCCGCCACCGTCAACGGCGTCGACGGCGCCACCGCCGGTGCCACCTGGTCAACCTCTACATGTGGTTGCAACGTTGGAGAGTTTTACAGCAACGGCACGGTGACCGGCAGCGTGTAAGGCGCGGTGGCAAGCTTGCCGTTCACCCCGACGGCCGGCGACATCTACGAGTTGTCCGCAACCCTCGAGGTGCAGAAGGCAGGCGCCACTACATTCGGGATACAGTTGGGGTTCGGCGCCATTCAAGCCGGCCTCTATACAGAAAGCCCGATCTTGGGCCGGAACGAATTTATTATTAATGGGACCAATACCGCTGTTCCCACGTCGGGCGCCGTCACCCTGACACTCGACCTTGATACGACCAATGCGGCTGACTGGACCGTGGCGGTCTATGCCAACAGCACCTTGCTCACCACCGTCGACAATGTGACCCAAACCATCTCCACCATAAAATTCACCGTGGACAGCTACACCGATGGCACAATGCACGATGTCTCGCTGGTTGACCTCACCGACACCGGAACAAGCTCGGGAACAACCGGCTCCACCGGCACCGGCTCCACAGGCTCCGGCACCGACGTCCCCGAGCCCGCCTCCCTGGCCATCCTCGGCATCGGCGCCATCGGCCTGATCGCCACCCGCCGCGGCGCGTCAGCGCGGCGGTAACCACCCCCTCAGCGCAGCGGTAACCACCCAAGCGCCTGAAACCACAGCGCGTCCAACGGCACCAGCACCACGAACGTCACGGCCGCGAGGGCCAGGCACAGCCTCACCCCCTCGCGCGCCGGCACCTTCGCCATCTCCATCGCCACCACCAGCGGCGACGCCTGATACGGCAGGAACGGCGACGCATAGCCCAGCACCTGGATCATCAGCACGCTCTTCAGCGGAATCGCCGTCGCCTCCGCCAACGCCCGCGCCAGCGGCGTGAACAGCGCCGGCACCCCATTGCCCGTCACGATCAGATCGAGCATCCCCGCCAACCCCACCAGCGCCGCGAACGCCGTGCGCGGCCGCTCCGGATCCAGCGGCAGCAGCGGAATCACCGCCCGCCCCAGCGCATCCCCCAGCCCCGACCGCGCCACCAGCGTCGCCAGCCCCAATATCCCCGCCACATAGATGCAGGTGCGGATATTCACCCCGGCGGTGAACTCGTCCGACGTCAAAAACCCCACCCGCGGCAACAGACACACGCACGCGCTCGCCAACCCCACCCAGGCCGGCTGGATGCCATGCAGCGAGTCCGTCATCCACAGGGCCAGCGTCGCCAGCAGCAGCACGCTCAGCCGTGTCTCGGCGGCACTCAGCGGCCCCGGCGCCGGCCCCGCCGCCGCCTGCACCGGCCGGTCGCGAAACAGCACGCAGGTGCAGCCGATCAGCACCAGCGCCTTGCCCAGCCCCGTCACCGGCCCGTGCAGCAGCAGATACGACAGATAGGTGAAACGAATCCCGTAGCTGCTCTCCGCCGCCCCGGCCATCACCAGATTGGGCACGTTCGCCGGCAGGATCGCCGCAGAGATCTGAAACGTCCCGCACCCCACCGCCAGCGCGAGCCCCATCCGCCCCCGACTGCCCGGCCCCAGCCCCGCCCGATCCGCCAGCGCCATCACGATCGGAATCAGCAGCGTGATCCGCCCCATGTTCGACGGCATCACGAACGCCAGCCCCGCCGTCAGCCCCACCACCCCGACCACCATCCGCGGCCATGACCGCGCCAGATGCGGCGCCAGCATCGCCGCCACCCGATCCGCCAGCCCCACCTTGCGGATCGCCGCCCCGATCACGAACCCCGACAGAACCAGCCAGAACGCCGCCGACAAAAACCCCGAAAACACGATCTCCGGCGTGCTGATCCCCGCCACCGTCGCCACCGTGAAGAACAGCAACGCCGTCAGATATTCCGGCAGGGCCGATGTGGCCCACAACACGACCGTCGCCGCGGTGAGCAATCCGGGAAGCAAAAGGCTGGGCATGCACGGCTCGCAGAGTGTGTCCCCAACCATGCGACGCCAACGCCCGCCTGCAAAGCCGCCCACGGTCGACAGCCCGCCCGCGCCGCACCACACTCGCCCCACCCTGTAATGGCCCACCCTGTGATGGAGCTTGCGATGGCCCTGCGATGGATGCTGGCAACCCTGGCGCTGCTCTGTGCCAGTGGCGTTGAGGCCGCCGACCTGCGCGTGCTCACCGCCGGCGCCTACAAGCCCGTTCTCACCGCCATGCAGCCCGCCTTCGAGGCCGCCAGCGGCGACCATCTGCTGATCAGCAACGACACCGCCGGCGCCATCGCCAAACGCGTCGACGCCGGCGAGGCCGTCGATGTGGTGGTCAGCAGCCAGGAGGGCATCGCCCAGCTGGTGGCCAGCGGCCGGCTGGTCGCCGCCTCGGCCAGAGCACTCGCCACCGTCGGCATCGGCGTGGCGGTGAAGGCCGGCGCGCCCGAACCCAACATCGCCACCCTGGCCGACTTCCGCGCCGCCCTGCTCGCCGCCCCCTCGATCGCCTATCTCGACCCCGCCGCCGGCGGCTCCAGCGGCATCTACCTCACCGCCTTGTTCGAGAAGATGGGCATTGCCGCCGAGATCAGGCCAAAGGCGGTGCTGGTGAACGGTGGCCTGGTCGCCGAGCGCCTGCTCGACGGCCGCGCCGCGCTCGCCGTGCATCAGATGAGCGAACTGAAGGCGGTGCCGGGCGTGGTGATCGTCGGCCCGATCCCCGCCGAGGTGCAGAACACCACCATCTACGCCGGCGCGATCACCCCCGGCGCACCAGCCTCCGCATCGGCGCTGCTGGCGACGCTCCGCACCGCCGCGGCCGTTCTGGCCGACAAGGGCATGCAACCCCCGCCCTGAATATCCAGACCGGTGTTGGGCTGTTTCTCAACCAACGCCAAACCTTCCTTCAGCCCCAAACCTTCCTGTCGTCTCCGGAGTGGCATCGATGCAAGACAACAACTCGCCCTGGTTCTGGCCCCTCACCCTCATCGGCCTCGCCCTGGCCATCGCGCTCACCGCCTGGGGCGTGGTCCGTTCCGTGCGTGACATCATCGGCGTATAAGCGCGGCCAGCCCGAGCCCAGCCCGCCAGACCGAGCCCAGCCCGCCAGACCGAGCCCAGCCCGCCAGACCGAGCCCAGCCCGAAGGAGACCCAGCCACGTGGCCACATCCACCCAGCCCGCGATCACCCGATATCGTGGCCACCCGATCGGCTTTCTGTTCCATTATGTGAAGCGCCACTGGCTCGGCCACGCGGTGATCCTCACCTCCGTGGTGGTCGCCGTGTTCGCCTCGGTGTTCACCCAATACGGCCTCAAGCGCCTGATTGACGTGATCTCCGCCGGCGTCTCCGCGCCCGACAGCGGCCACGCCGCCTGGTCGGCCTTCGCGCTGCTCTGCGGGCTGATCGCGCTGGACAATTTCACCTGGCGCATCGGCGGCTGGGTCGCCGCGCATGCCTTCGTGCGCGTCACCGGCGACCTGCGCTCCGACCTGTTCATGCACCTGGCCGGCCACGCCCCGAGCTATTTCGCCGACCGCATGCCCGGCACCCTCTCCAGCCGCATCACCGCCACCTCCAACTCCACCTTCCAGGTGGAAAACACCGCCTCCTGGAACGTACTGCCGCCGATCCTCGCCGTGGTGATCGCGATCTTCCTGATCGGCTCGATCAATCCGGTGATGGCCGCAAGCCTCGCCGGCGTCTCGGTGAGCATGGCGATCGTCATCTTCTGGCTCGCCAAACGCGGCACCCCGATCCATCGCGACTTCGCCACCAAGGCCGCCGGCGTGGATGGCGCGCTGGTCGATGTGATCTCCAACATGCATGTGGTGCGCGCCTTCGGTGCCACCTGGCGCGAGCATGTGCGCCTCGATGCCGAAATCGAGATCGAAATGGCCGCGCGCCGCCGCAGCCTGCTCTATCTCGAAAAACTCAGACTGCTCCACGCGGCAATGACAGCCCTGATCACCGCCTCGCTGCTCGCCTGGACGGTGGTGATGTGGCAGCAGGGCAGCGCCACCGCCGGCGACGTGGTGCTGATCTCCTCGCTCGGCTTCACCATCCTGCACGGCACCCGCGACCTGGCCGTGGCGCTGGTCGACCTCACCCAGCACATCGCTCGGCTTGACGAGGCGATCGACTCGTTGCTGATCGAACACGAACTGCCGGACGCCCCCGACGCGGTGAAGCTGGCGGCGAACGCCGGCGAGGTGGTGTTCGACCGCGTCACCTTCGCCTATCCCGGCCGCGATCCGGTCCTGCCCGATCTCTCATTGGTCATCCAGGCCGGCCAGCGCGTCGGCCTGGTCGGCGCGTCGGGCGCGGGAAAATCCACCGTCATCAGCGTGCTGCAGCGCTTCAACGCGCTCGATGCCGGCCAGATCCGCATCGATGGCCAGGACATCGCCCACGTCACCCAGGAAAGCCTGCGCGCCGCCCTGGCGATCGTTCCGCAGGACGTCGCGCTGTTCAACCGCTCGGTGATGGAAAATATCCGCTACGCCAGGCCCGACGCCACCGACGCCGAATTGATGCGCGCCGTGGACATGGCGATCTGCCGCGAGTTCATCGAGGCCCTGCCGGAAGGCTTCCAGACCATGG
>CAIVDX010000626.1 GCA_903904805.1 uncultured Rhodospirillales bacterium | reverse complement strand
GAGGGCTGGGCGCAATATTTCGTCCGCCGCGGCTATGCGGTGTATGTGGTGGACCAGCCCGGCCGCGGGCGCTCTGGTTTCCTGCCGGCGGCGACGGGACCGATGCATTCCTCCGAGCGCGACAATTCGGCGGCGCGCTTCATCACGCAGGAAAAATTCAAGCTCTGGCCGCAGGCGGAGCTGCACACGCAATGGCCTGGCAATGGCGCGCCGAACGATCCCGCCACCTTGCAGCTTGCCGAGAGCCAGCTGCCGGCGATCGAGGATTTTCGCGCGCAGCAGCCGCTCAATCGCGATGCCCTGTTGGCGCTGCTGGAGCGAATCGGACCCTCGGTGCTGATGACGCATTCGCAGGCCGGCGCCTTCACCTGGCCCGTGGCCGATGCGCGGCCGGATCTGGTCGCCGCCGTGGTGGCGGTGGAGCCAAACGGCCCGCCCTTCTATGAGGTGCAGGCGGTGGGTGCGCCGGAGTGGTTCAAGCAGGGAAAGCTTGCGCTGACCTACGGAATTTCGATCCTGCCGCTGACCTATGCGCCCGCCATTTCCGATCCCGCCGAGCTGCGCCCGGTGTTGCAGGCAGAGCCTGACGGGCCTGGGCTGGTGACATGCTGGGCGCAATCCGCACCGGCGCATCAATTGCCAAATCTGCAGAAGATGCCGGTGATGGTGCTGAGTTCGGAGGCCAGCTATCACGCGCCCTATGATGTGTGCACGGTGAAGTATCTGCGCCAGGCCGGGGTGAAGCCGGACTGGATCAAGCTTGCCGAGCGCGGCATCCATGGCAACAGCCACATGATGATGGTGGAGAAGAATTCCGACCAGATCGCCGGCGTGATCGGCGGCTGGCTCGACAAGAAGGTGAAATGATCAGGGGTAGAGGGGATTGGCGTCCGTAATCTGCTCGGCCTGCACCAGATCGGTCGCGCTCCAGCCGCCGCCGAGCGCGCCGATCAGCCCCACCGATGATTGCAGCCGCTGCACGCGCACCGACAATTCGCTTTGCTCGTCGGCGAGTTCGGCGGCCTGGGCGATCACCACGGCGGTGTAGGCGACGGTGCCGGCGCGATACTCGTTGGTGGCGATGCGCACCGCCTGCTGGGCATATTGCACCGCGCGGGCCTGCACCGCCGCCTGCTCCTGCAGGATGCGCGAGGTGGAGAGATCATCCTCGACCTGCTGGAACGCCACCAGAACGGATTGGCGATAGGCGGCGACCGCGGCGTCGTAATTCGCCTCAGCGGCGGCCACGCCTGCGGGGCGCGCGCCGAAGCTGAACAGGGTCTGGTTCGCGGCCGCCCCGAGCGACCAGACGCGGTTGGAGAACTGCACCAGCGATGCCAGCGGCGTGCCGGCATAGCCGGAGAGCGCGGAGAGGCTCACATCGGGATAATAGGCCGCCTGCTGCACGCCGATCAGCGCATTCTGCTGCGCCATCACCCGCTCCGCTGCGGCAATGTCTGGCCGGCGTTCGAGCAGGGCCGACGGGATCGCCGCAGGCGGGATCGGCACATCGCTGGCGAGCGGGCCTGGCGGGATGCTCAGCGCCGATGGCGGCTGGCCGGTGAGCACGGCGAGCGCGTGCTCATATTGCGCGCGGGCGACGCCGGCATTGATCAGCTGGGCGCGCGCGCCCTCCAGCTGGGTCTGCGCGGTGAGGACATCGAGCCTGGCGGCGGTGCCGGCGCTGTATTGATTGGTGGCGATGGTGAGGCTGCGCTGATATTCGGCCACCGTGCGGCGCAGCAGATCCTGCACCGCATCGGCACCGCGCAACTCAACATAATATGTCGCCACCGACAGCTGCGCGGAGAGCAGCGCGTTGGCGAGATCGGCCGCACTCACCTGCGCGGCCGCGGTGCTGCTCTCGACCTGGCGTTTGATCTTGCCCCAGACATCGGCATCCCAGCTCGCAGTTGGTTCGATGTTGAAACTGCTGCGGGTGACGGTGGTGCTGCCGCCGCGCAGGCCCGAGGACGTGCTGAGCCCCGAAATGCCGGTTTGCTGGCGTGTGGCGCCGGCGCCGAGGCCGATCAGCGGGAACAGGCTGGCGCGGGCCACGCCGACCTCGGCGCTGGCGGCACGATAGGCGGCCTCGGCCTGGCGCACGGTCTGATTGTTGACGCTGACCTGGGCTTCGAGCCTGTCCAGCACGGGATCGTAGTAGACGGACCACCAGCTGCCGCGATCGATCGCATCGATCGGGTGGGCGGGCTTCCAGCCGGCGAGCTCCTTGAAGGCGGGGGCGTCGGGCGCGGTGGGCCGGCTGTAATCGGGCCCGACCATGCAGCCGGCGAGCAGCGCGATTGATCCGATGATGATACGGTTCGGCACGGACGTCATTCCCCGGGCTCCATTGAGTTCGTTTGCAGGCCGGGGAAGATCGCGGCCCAGCTTGCGGCGCACCAGAGACGGAAGCGATCGAGATAGACATAGACGACGGGGGTGGTGAACAGGGTGAGCACCTGGCTGACGATCAGCCCGCCGACAATCGCGATGCCCAGCGGCTGGCGCAGCTCCGCGCCGTCACCGGACCCCAAGGCCAGCGGCAGCGCGCCGAGCATGGCGGCGAAGGTGGTCATCATGATCGGGCGGAAGCGCATCAGGCAGGCCTCGCGGATCGCCTCGACGGTGCCCAGGCCGCGCTCGCGTTCGGCCTGCAGGGCGAAATCGATCATCATGATGGCGTTCTTGTTGACGATGCCGATCAGCAGGATCACGCCGATCAGCGCGATGATGCTGAACTCGGTGTGGAACAGCATCAGCGCCAGCACCGCGCCCACGCCGGCCGAGGGGAGCGTGGAGATGATGGTGAGCGGGTGGACGAAACTTTCATAGAGGATGCCGAGCACGATATAGACCGCGGCGAGGGCGGCGGCGATCAGGATCGGCTCGCTGTCGAGCGATTTCTGGAAGCTGGCGGCGGTGCCGGCGAAGGTGCCGTGGATCGAGGCAGGCATGCCGATGGTTTTGATCGCGTCGTTCACCACCGCTGCCGCGTCGCTCAGCGATGCACCTTCGCGCAGATTGAAGGAGATGGTGGAGGCAACGAACATGCCCTGGTGGTTCACCGCGAGCGGTGTTTGTCCGGGCCCGTAATGGATAATTGCCGAGAGCGGCACCATCGTTTCGACCGAGGTGCTGTCGGACGAGCCGGTGGAGGCGGCGGAGTTTCCCGTCGCGGCGATGGAGTTGGTGGCCTGGTTGCGGGCGAGCTGGCTGGCGGCGGTGCCGGTGGTGGAGGACGCGCCGCTGACGGTGCCGACGGCGGCGTTGGATTTCAGCGTGCCCGCGGGGTTGGCGCCGCCGGCGGTGCTGACCCAGATCTGATCCAGCGTGCGCGGGTCCTGCCAGTAGCGTGGTTCCAGTTCCATGATGACGTGGTACTGGTTCAGCGCGTTGTAGATGGTGGAGACCTGTCGCTGGCCGAAGGCATCGTAGAGCGTGTTGTCGATCGCCAGCACGCTCACGCCCAGGCGCGATGCGGTGGCGCGGTCGATCACGATGTCGGTCTGCTGCCCGCGCTGCTGCTGGTCGGAATTCACGTCGGTCAGCAAGGGCTCCTTCTCAAGGGCGGCGGTGAGTTTTGGGGCCCATTCATAGAGTTCCTTGGTGCTGTCGGCCTGCAATGTGTATTGATATTGCGCGTTGGAGGGGCGGCCGCCGACACGGATGTCCTGCACCGCCTGCATGAACAGGCGCGCGCCGGAGACCTGCAGCAGTTTCGGGCGCAGCCGCGCCATGACCTGGTCGGCGGAGATCAGCCGTTCCGACAGCGGCTTGAGGCCGATGAAGAAGAAGCCGGCATTGGTCTGTCGCCCGCCGGTGAAGCCGGCGGCGGTGTCGATCGCCGGGTCGGCCTGCAGGATGGCGGCGAATTGGTGCATCTTCCGGCTCATCGACTGGAACGAGATGCTCTGGTCGGCGACGATGCCGCCGACCAGGCGGCCGGTGTCCTGCTGCGGAAAGAAGCCTTTGGGGATCTGGATGAACAGCACCACGTTCAGCACGATGGTGAGCAGCAGCACCAGCATCACGATCGGGCCGTTGCGCAGGGCGCGATCGAGGCCGCGCGCGTAGAGGCGCAGGGCGCCGTTGAACACCGCCTCGCTGGCGCGAAAGGCACGGCCGCGCGCCTCGCCCTTTGGCTGGGTGCGCAGCAGGCGTGAGCACAGCATTGGCGTTGCGGTGAGCGAGACCACCAGCGACACGATGATCGCCACCGACAACACCACGGCGAATTCGTTGAACAGGCGGCCGACAATGCCGCCCATCAGCAGGATCGGCAGGAACACCGCGATCAGCGAAAGGCTGATCGACAGCACGGTGAAGCCGACCTCACGCGCGCCGAGCAGGGCGGCCTGCATGCGGGGCATGCCGTCTTCCATGTGCCGCGAGATGTTTTCCAGCACCACGATGGCGTCGTCCACCACGAAGCCGGTGGCGACGATGAGGGCCATCAGCGAGAGATTGTCGAGGCTGTAGCCGAGCAGGTACATCACCGCGAAGGTGCCGATGATCGAGACGGGCACGGCAAGCGATGGGATCAGCGTGGCCCGCCAGTCACGCAGGAAGGCGAACACCACGACGATGACGAGGCCGATGGCGATCAGCAGGGTGCGCTGTGTGTCGGCCAATGAGCCGCGGATGGTGATGCTGCGATCCGACGCCAGCACTATGTCGACATCCGGCGGGATCGCCGCCTGCAGCTGCGGGAGCGCGGCGCGGACGGCGTTCACCGCCTCGATGATGTTGGCGCCGGGCTGGCGCATCAGCTCGATCAGCACCGAGGGCTTGCCGTTGGCCAGGCCCATGTTGCGCAGATCCTCGACGGAATCCTGCACATCGGCGACATCGGACAATCGCACGGCGGCTTTGTTGCGATAGGCGACGACCAGCGGCTTGTATTGCTCGGCGCGGCTGGCCTGGTCGTTGGTGTAGAGCTGAAAGTGCTGGCCGCCTGCCTCGATCGCGCCCTTCGGGCTGTTGGCGTTGGCCGAGGCGAGGGCGGCGCGGATGTCTTCCAGGCCGATGCCATATTTGAACAGCGCGCCGGGATTGAGCTCCACGCGCACCGCCGGCAGGGCCGAGCCGCTGACATCCACTTCGCCGATGCCGGGCAGTTGGGAGAGTTTCTGCGAGAGGACGGAATCGGCGATGTCGTAGAGCTGGCCGCGGTTGAGCGTGTTGGAGGTGAGCGCGAGCACGAGGATCGGGGCGTCGGCGGGGTTCACCTTGCGGTAGGTGGGGTTGGCGCGCAGGGCGCTGGGCAGGTCGGCGTGGGCGGCGTTGAGCGCGGCCTCGACATCGCGGGCCGCACCGTCGATGTCGCGATTGAGGCCGAATTGCAGGGTGATGCGGGTGGCACCGACCGAGCTGGAGGAGGTCATTTCGGTGACGTCGGCAATCTGGCCGAGATGGCGCTCGAGCGGTTCGGCGACCGAGGTGGCCACCGTGTCGGGGCTGGCGCCGGGGAGTTTCGCCTGGACCGAAATGGTTGGGAAATCCACCTGTGGCAGCGGGGCGACCGGCAGGCGCGGATAGGCGAAGGCGCCGGCGAGCGCGATGCCGATGGTGAGCAGCGTGGTCGCCACCGGTCGGGCGATGAAGGGGCGGGAAAAATTCACGCCTGCATGCTCACTCGGCCGCACCCTGCGGGGAAGCGTCGGGGTCCAGGCTCTCGGGCTTGCCTTCGCCGAAGCGCCGCGCGATCGCATCGAAGGCGAGATAGATGACCGGGGTGGTGAACAAGGTGAGGACCTGGCTGACGAGCAGTCCGCCGACGATGGCGATGCCGAGCGGGCGGCGCAGTTCCGACCCCGTTCCGGAGCCGAGCATCAGCGGCAGCGCGCCGAGCAGGGCGGCCATGGTGGTCATCAGGATCGGGCGGAATCGCAGCAGGCAGGCCTCATGGATGGCGACGCGCGGCGGCTTGCCCTCCTCGCGTTCGGCCTGCAGGGCGAAATCGATCATCATGATGGCGTTCTTTTTCACGATGCCGATCAGCAGCACGATGCCGATGATG
>CAIVDX010000625.1 GCA_903904805.1 uncultured Rhodospirillales bacterium | reverse complement strand
CGCCACCACCACCCCCACCAGCGCGCGACCGAGCCCCAGCCGCACCCCGTTCACCACGTACGGCACCGCGGCAAATATCACCACCTTGGTCAGGATCTGCCAGCGCGAGCAGCAGAAGGCCCGCGCTGTCTCGATCAATGCGGCTGGTACTTCAGCCACCCCCGCCTGCACGCTGATCACGATGGGAAACACCGCCACCAGCCATGTCAGAAAGATTTTCGCCGACGTCTCCAGCCCCAGCCAATCGACCACCAGGGGCACCAGCGCCACCGTCGGCATGGCATACAATGCGGTGACATACGGCCCGGCGACCCGTGCGGCCGGCTTCACCATGCCCAGGAACAGCCCGAAGGCGATCCCGGACACAACGGCAAGGCCAAAGCCCGCCGACAGCACCACAAGCGTCTCCAGCAGCTGCCCCGGCAACTCGCCCGATCGGGTCGTGCGCCAGAACGCCACCGCGATGGCGCTCGGGGCGGGCAGGAACACCGCAGGGATCACTGTCCGGCATGCCAGCTCCCAGATCGCCAGCAAGGCCAGATGGGGGGCTGCGGCCCAGGCAAAGCGGCTCATGACACCGCACTCTCGGCCAGCAGCGACCAGAGCTGCGCCCGCAACGCAGCGAACTCCGGGGCGGCGCGCACAGCGTCCGGATCACGCGGCCGCGGAAAGGGGATGGTGATGTCGGCCTGGATGCGCCCGGGCCGTCCGCCCATCACCAGCACACGGTCGGCGAAGAACAGCGCCTCGTCCATGCTGTGGGTGACGAGCAACGTGGTGCAGGGATGGCGACGCAGGATCAGGTCGATCTCGCGCTGCAGCCCCTCGCGGGTGATCGCATCCAGCGCGCCGAACGGCTCATCGAGCAGCAGCAGCCCAGGCCTCAAGGCGAGCGCCCGCGCCAGGCCCACGCGCTGCTGCATGCCGCCGGAAAGTTGATGCGGCAGGCGTCCGCGTGCGCTATCAAGGCGCACGAGCGAGATCGCCTCGTCCACCCGAGCGGCAATCTCGGCGCGATCGAGCCCCAGCACCTCCAGCCCGAACCCGACATTGGCCACCACGTCGCGCCAGGGAAACAGGTTGAAATGCTGGAACACGATTGCCCGCCCGGAGGCAGGCGCGGTGACCTTGGCGCCATCGACGCTGACCGTGCCCGCGTCGGGCAGTTCCAGGCCATGGAGCAGCCGCAGCAGCGTGCTCTTGCCGCAGCCGCTGGGGCCGATCAGGGCGACGAACTCGCCGGCGCCGATCGACAGATCGACCTCGGCAAGCACCCGCACCTCGCCGTAATTCTTGCCGACAGAGGCAACGTCGACCCCGACCGCCACTCAGTCCGCCACCCGCCCGATCTGGGCCAGGGCGGCATCCTGGAAGCGGAAATCCGCCCATGTCTCCAGCTTCGGCGCCTCAGCCAGCCCGCCATTCTTCACCGCGAGGTCAGTCGCCAGCTGCAGACCCTCCCGCGTCATGCCGCCATTCACGCCAAAGCCATGCATCGCGATCAGCGCGTCGTAAGCGCGGCCCGCCAGCACCGCGTCCTCCTCGCCGCTATATTTGCGATAGATCTCGACCGTGCGCTCGCGGTGACTGGTGATGAAGCGGCAGGCCTCCATCACCGATCGCACCAGGGCCGTCACCGCGTCGGGGTTGGAGCGCGCAAGGCCCGCGCGCACCACCAGCATCTCATGCGGGTAGCCGGGCACGGTGGGAGCGACCAGCATCAGCGTCTTGACCCCGCCATCGCGCTCGGCCTGCAGTGCGAAATCCAGATGCAGCAGCGCCGCCTTTACCCGCCCGCCGGCGAGCGCAATGCGCCGCTCTGAGGCCCCGCCGATCGACACCCAGATGATGGATTTGCGGTCGATCCCGGCCGCCTCGAGCGCCGGATAGACCAGATACTGCGACAACGCGCCGGGTCGCGAAATGGCGAACGGCTTGCCCACCAGAGCCTTCAGATCGGTGATGTCAGGCGATACGGCGATCACGTACGACACGCGCTGCGCGGGCGCTGCGACCGCCAGCAGATCCGCTCCGCCAGCGGCAACCGCGTTCAGCACGCCCTCGGCGTCGGTCTCGGTGACATCGACCTGGTTGGCTGTGACCGCCTGGGTGGCGAGCGGGCCAGCGCGCAGCTGCAGCAGCTTATCGACCGTCAGCCCATTTTTGGCGAAGAAGCCCTCTTCGAAGGCGATATGCAGATACATGTTCTGCATCGAGGGCGGGCTGCCCACCGCGGCGACGCGCAGCGCCACCGGCTCAGCCCGTGCCGTGCCCGCCAGGAGAGCGACCAGCGCCAATCCCATCCATCTCATCGCCATCGTCTCCCTGCCACGCAGCTCCTTATCACACCTCGCCCCTTGCAACCCCCAGGCCGCGTTGCTAAGGCAACAGAAAGCTTGGAGGGGCACACAATGTTGAATACCAGAGCCAATCCTCGCGGTCGTGCGGCACCCCAAAACTCTGAAAGTTTTTTGGCTCTTTGTTTCAAAAAAGAACAAAATTCTCCCTTCATTTTCGAAAAGAATCGGCACGAAACGTCGGAAACTTTGGCCTTCGTCGCGGCGGGAATGAGGCCCTTAGGCGCGCCGGCCGCGGACGGGCAAATCCAGTTTCTTGTTCACTTCCGGCAGTTGGTCGTTCAGGCGCAGCAGCAGGCCAACGAGTTGAGCGCGTTCGCCGTCGGCCAGGCAGGCGAGCAGGCGCTTCTCGCGCTCCAGTGCCACCGCGATGATCTGATCATGCAGGGCGCGGCCGGGCTCGGTCAGCGCCATCAGCCGGCGGCGCTGCTCGTCGCGCGCCACCACCAGGCCACGCTTTTCGAGCGTCGCCAAGCTGCGGCTTGCGACCGATTTGTCGATGCCGATCACCGCGCAGATACGCGCCGCCGTCGTCCAGGGGTCCAGCGCCAACTGCGACATGATGCGCCAGTCATTGATGCCCACATTGAAATGCTTGCGGTACAGCGCCGAGGCACTGCGCGACAATTTGTTGGCCAGAAAGGTCAGCAGACCAGGAACATAATGATCCAGGTCCAGAACCGGGTGGGTCTCGGTGATCACGGCATCCGTCACGTTTGTGTCTCCCCGAGGACAGCTATGCATCCATTGGCGCGCGGCGTGAAGAGCGGGCGGCTAAGTTATTAATAACTGACAAAGAGAAGGAAACGACCATGCGCACCCAGGTAGGCATCATCGGCGCAGGCCCGGCCGGCTTGCTGCTCTCGCACATGCTGTATCTACAGGGCATCGACAGCGTCATCGTCGAGAACCGCTCACGTGCGGCGATCCAGCAGACCATCCGCGCCGGCGTGCTGGAGCAGGGCACCACTGACCTACTGGACCAGATCGGCGTCGGCGAGCGGGCGCGCAAGGTCGGCGCGCATCACCATGGCTTCGACCTGCGCTGGCGTGGCCGTACGCACCGGGTCGACATGCAGGGCCTCACCGGCCGCTCGATCACCGTCTACCCGCAGCACGAGGTGCTGATCGATCTGATTGCCGCGCGGCTGGCGACGGGGGCGGATATCCGCTTCGAGGTGAGCGACACCGCGATCCACGACATCGACAGCACCAGCCCCTCGATCAGCTTCACCGACAAGGATGGGATTGCACAGCAGCTGCAATGCGACTTCGTCGCCGGCTGTGACGGCTCGTGGGGCGTGGGCCGTAAGAGCTTGCCGAACGCGCAACATTTCCTGCGCGTGTATCCGTTCGCCTGGTTTGGCATCCTGTGCAACGCGCCGCCGAGCAATGATGCGGTGCTGTATGCACGCAGCCCAACCGGCTTCGCGCTGATCAGCCATCGCTCGGCGACAGTGCAGCGCATGTATTTCCAGTGTGACCCTCAGGAGAACGCGAATGACTGGTCGGATGCGCGGATCTGGGAGCGCCTGCAAAGCTGTGTGGCAGGAGCGGATGGCTATCGCCTGAACGAGGGGCCGATCTTCCAGAAGGATGTGATCGGGCTGCGCAGTTTTGTGTGCGAGCCGATGCGGCATGGCCGGCTGTTTCTCGCCGGTGACGCCGCGCATCTGGTGCCGCCGACTGGCGCGAAGGGTCTCAATCTCGCGGCCAACGATGTGGTGCTGCTCGCGAGGGCTTTCGAGGGATACTACAAAAGGAACGATACATCGAAGCTTGACAGCTACTCGACCGATGCGCTGCGCCGCATCTGGCGGGCGCAGCATTTTAGCTGGTGGATGACATCGATGTTGCATAACGGTGTCGACGAGAATGCGTTCGACGCGCGGCGCAGCGAGGCGGAGCTCGACTTCGTCACGTCGGATCGCAACGCGGAGATCGCGATGGCCGGCATGTATGCCGGAGCGCCGCTGGGGGAGTAGCGCGGGTTGCTGGCCGTATGCGTTGGCGATCCGGCCAGTGGTCAGACCACGTAGGCGGCCATCACCAGGATGATCGCCATCTGCAGCACACCTTGTGCACCGGCGAGCCAGATATTGATGCGGTTGATGTGCACGATGCGCTCGCGGTCGGGGTTCGGCTTCTGCAGTTCGAACCAGATGCGCAGGCTATTGGGCAGCAGGAAGGCCAGGCCCATCACCGTCATGATCGCCACCAGAGTGACTGATAACACGACCAGATAAAAATCCGGATTGTCTGGTGAGGTGAAGCCGAACCAGGTGGCCAGGAACCAGCCGGCGGTGCCCGCGGTCAAGGAGACCATAGGGAAATACAGCAACGTGCGCGGGACCAGCCAGGCGATCACGGCGGTGCGGGCCTGCATGTCCAGCCGGCGCATGACTGGCCCGAGAATGAAGCCCATGAACAGGTCTGCTCCGGTCCAGAGAGCACCCGCAAGAACATGAATCCAGTTCAGCAGATAGACATTGTGGGTCGCCAGTGCGAACAGCATGACCAGTGGAAAAGCCAGCGCCCACCAGGTGATCTGGCGGGACAGCGGAACCGCGGGGGCGTGAGTACTTCTGTTCATCGATACACAATAGCACAGATTGGATTTTGCCGCCACCTTTTCCCGTTCTGACAATGGCCGATCTTCGTGCCATCATCATGGCCAATCACCACGAGGGAGCGTCGGAATGTCGTTGAAGTCGATCGAGCAGCGTCGCGCAGCGGGGCGGGCGATCCGCGAGGATGTGCCGATCAAGGCCCATGCCGAGTGGTCGGCGCCGGCGCATCGCTATCCTCTGGCGCTGCTCACCGTGCGCGATGCCGCGCGCATTGCGTGGCTGATCGGCGAGCGCAACGGCCGCATGGCGCAGACGCCCGCCACTTTCCTGCGCGGTGCGGCGACCGTGATGGCCGCCGACCTTGGGGCGACTGGCTGCACCACCATCACCGTGCAGGCGGGCGGGGATTCGCATCTGATGAATTTCGGTGCGGTGGTATCGCCTGATGGCAGCGCGCTGTTCGACGTGAATGATTTCGATGAGACGCTGCGGGCGCCGTTTGAGTGGGATCTGAAGCGGTTGGCGACGTCGCTGGTGGTGGTGGGAGGGCTGGCCGGGCACGATGGTGGCTCGGCGCGAAAGCTCGCCCGGCACGCCGCGCGGGCCTACGCTGATCACATGACGCGCCTCGCCGCGCTCAACCCGGTCGATGCGTGGAACTCCCGCATCCGGCTTGACCATGAAGTCGCGGGGATCGATGACGATGCGGTCCGCGCTGCGCAGCAGGCGCAGCTCGACGCGTTCACCCAGGCCCAGGCCAAACATCTTAATCTTGTCAGCGCGAGGCAGCCAAAGATCGCAGTCGATGGGCTGCGGGTGTTGAAGATGGCCGATGCGGAACGGGATGTCGTCGCGGCGGCGTTCGCGCTGTATCTCGATGGTCTTGAGGAGGACCGCCGTATCCTGCTGTCGCGCTATGCGATCGCCGATATCGCCACCAAGATCGTCGGCATCGGCAGCGTGGGCACGCTCTGCGCGATCATCCTGCTGGCCACCGCCGATGGTGCTGCGTTGCTGCTGCAGATCAAGCAGGCCGAGGTGTCCGCGCTCGCCCAGTCTCGGCCGGCCAGCCCGTATGACAATCAGGGGCAGCGCGTGGTGATGGGCCAGCGGCTGATGCAGGCGGCGCCGGATCTGTTCCTGGGCTGGATGCGCGATGCGACGGGGCGGAATTTCTACGTGCGGCGGTTGAAGGATCAGCGGCTGGCGAAGATCGGCGAGGCGATCGAGGGGGCGGCCTTGCCATTCTACGCGGCGCTGTGCGGGCGCACGCTGGCGCGGGCGCATGCGCGGTCGTCCGACGCGGCGGTGATCGACGGGTATCTCGGTGGGGGCGAGAAATTCTGTGACGCGATCGCCGATTTCGCGGTGGCCTACGCGGGGCAGAATGCGCGCGACTTCGCCACGTTCCAGCAGGCGTTCGAGGCCGGCCTGATTCCGAACCGGCGGCTTGGGGTGACCTGAGCACTGGTCTCGGCGGGTCAATTCCCATAGACGTTGGGCTTCTCTGACGTGCAAAGAAGTCAACCGATGAATACCGATAAGTCTGTCGCGGTCACCCTCGTTCAGGCGCTGAAGGAGATCGGCGTCAAGCATGTCTTCGGCGTGCCCTCCGGCGGCTGGGTCGATTACATGGAGGCATTGCGCGAGGCCGAGGGCATCGAGTTCGTGCTGGCCACGCATGAGGGCGGGGCGGCGCTGATGGCCGCAGTGGCGGGGGCGCTGTCGGGCGTGCCGGGGGTGTGTTTCGGCACGTTCGGGCCGGGCGCGACCAACCTGACCACCGGGGTGGGGGCGGCGCAGCTGGATCGCCAGCCGATGATCGCGCTGTCGGACGAGATGCCGGCGCCGATGCGCGGGCGCACCACGCAGATGGGCATCGATCACCAGGCGCTGTTCGCGCCGCTCACCAAGGCGACCACGCGGCTGACCGCCGGGGCGGTGCGCGCCACGTTGTTCGAGGCGGCGCGGATCGCGATGCAGGAGCGGCCGGGCGCTGTGCATGTCGGGCTTCCGGTTGGCCTGTCCGCCGAGGCCGCCGGGCCGGAGAGCGTGCAGTTTGCTCCGCCTGAGCCTTTGCCGCGAGCGGATTCGGCGCTGCTGGCTCGCGCGGCCTCGCTGCTGGCTGCGGCGGAGCGGCCGTTGATCGCGGTCGGGCTTGGGGCGGTGCAGGCGGGTGTGGCGGCCCAGATCGCGGCCCTCGCCGAGCGGCACGATATCCCGGTGGTGCTCACCCCGATGGCCAAGGGCATGCTGGCGGAGGACCATCCGAGCTACGCCGGCGTGCTGTTTCACGCGCTGAGCGACATGGTGGGCCAGACCCATGCGCAGGCGGATCTGGTGGTGGCGGTGGGCTACGATCCCGTCGAGTTCAACTACGAGGCCTGGCTCGCCCCGCGGGCACGGCTGGTGAGCCTGGACGTGGCGCCGGCGGACATCAAGGGCTACGACCTCGCGGTGGACGCGGTGGGCGACATCGCCGCGTCGCTCGCCGCGCTGCTGGCCGCCCCGGCTGCCACCCATCACTGGGACATGGAGGCGATGCGGGCACGCCGGGCGGCGATGTTCGCCAAGCTCGCACCCGGCAATGAGGGCTTCGGGCCGAAGGCTGCGTTGGCGGTGCTGCGCGAGATCCTTCCCGACGATGGCATCATGGCCTGCGACGTGGGTGCGCACACCCATCTGATCGGCCAGCTCTGGCCGACACCAGGGCCGCGCATGCAGATCATGACCAATGGCTGGTCAACCATGGGCTACGGCATTCCCGCGGCGATCGCGGCGAAACTGACCTGCCCGGAGCGGCCGGTCTGTACGGTGGTGGGTGATGGCGGATTTCTGATGACGGTGGGCGAACTTGTCACCGCGCAGCGGCTGGGGCTGCGCATGGTGATCGTGCTGTTCACCGACAATGATCTGGCGCTGATCCGCATCAAACAGCAGAAGAAAGAAAACCCAATCTACGGCACCGTGGTGCGTGCCGCAAGCAGATTGGGTGGATCGAGCGTGTTCGGCGTGCCGGTGCTGACGGCGTCCGATCCGGTGGAGTTCCGCGCACATCTGGCGCGTGCGTTCGCCGCTGATGGACCGGTGATCGTCGAGGCCCTGCTGAACTCGCGCGAGTATGACGCGGTGGTGCTGAAGAAGGACAAGGCGTGATCCGCGGCTGAGCGCCGACGTCACGGCAGCGCCATGGTATCGCTGGCGAAATCGGGCATAGTCGCGCCTATCGACCACGGAGACGGTGCGGCACCATGACGCCTTTCGCCTTTGCCTCGGTGATGCTGCTGCTGGCGGCGATCTTCGGGCTGATCAACCACCACACGCTGCGGCTGCCCTCGACCATCGGCGTGATGGTGGTCGCGCTCGGCTTTTCGGTGCTGCTGGTGCTGATCGACCCGTTTATCGGCGACTATGATCTGACCGGCTATGCGAACTCGGTGCTGGATGCGGCGAACCTGTCGCATCTGCTGCTCGACAGCGTGCTGGCCTTTCTGCTGTTCGCCGGCAGCCTGCATGTGGATCTGGCGATGATGCGGGTGGAGAAATGGCCGATCCTGGCACTCGCCTCGATCGGCACGCTCACCGCGACGGTGCTGCTGGCGCTGGGCATGTGGGGGGTGTTCGCGCTGGTCGGCAGCGATGTGCCGCTGACCTGGTGCTTCGTGCTGGGCTCGCTGCTCGCGCCCACCGATCCGGTGGCGGTGTCGGCGCTGCTGGCGAAGGTGGGGCTGCCGAAGCCGCTGCAGATCGTGATCACCGGCGAGAGCCTGTTCAATGATGGCATCGCGGTGGTGGTGTTCCTGCTCGCCCTCGATGTGGCGACCGGGCAGGTGCATGAGATCGGGCTGGGGCATGTGGCGGTGGAGTTCATCCGCGAGGTCGGCGGCGGGGTGGTGCTCGGCGCGCTGGCCGGCGTGTTGGCCTATCGCGGCATCGGGCTGGCGGATGACAAGAACCTGGAGCTGACGATTTCGCTGGCCTGCGCGACCGTCACCTATACGCTGGCGCAGGAGCTTGGGGTGTCCGGCCCGATCGCGGTGGTGATCGCCGGGCTGCTGGTGGGCAACAACGCCACCGCCGAGGCGATCAGCGTGGAGGCACGGGAGCACATCATCGGCTTCTGGTCGCTGGTGGATGAGATCCTGAACACGCTGCTGTTCCTGCTGATCGGGCTGGAGGTGCTGGCGATCGAGCGGGACACGCCGATCTTCCTGGCCATCCTGTGCGCGATCCCGCTGGCCTGTCTGGTGCGGCTGTTGAGTGTGGGCGGGCCGCTGATGGCGGTGTCGGTGCGGGCGATGCCGCGCGGGCTGACATCGCGGGTGCGCAATGTGGGCGTGCTGACCTGGGGCGGACTGCGCGGCGGCATCTCGGTGGCACTGGCGTTGTCCTTGCCGGCGAGCGCGTATCGCGGCTCACTGCTGGCGGTGTGTTACGGGCTGGTGGTGTTCACCATCATCGGCCAGGGGCTGACCATGCCCTGGGCGGTGCGGCGGCTGCTGGCGCACGCGATCGACCCGGAGGCCGCGCCCGGCGCGCACTGAGCCCGGCGGGTCATTTCGGGGCAATGATGGAGTTCCACAGGTCGCAATTGTTCGCCTGGCCGTAGTTGGCGACCGGGCGGACGACATTGGCCTCGAAGGACTGCACCACATCGTCGGTGGCCGAGTAGCGCGGCCAGTAGCTCTGGTGGGCGCTGCGGCCATTGGGATCGCCGTGGCGGGCGAACTCGGTCCAGTAGATCTGCATCTGGGTGGCGAGCTTGTTCTGGCCGGCGGTGAGCTTGTGCGGGGTGCCCTGGCCGCCATGGAAGCCGAGGAAGAGATATTGCAGTTCGGCGGTGTGGTAGGCGCGCATCGGGTAGCTGGTGGCCGGGAGGTAGGAGGGCGCCGAGCGGTCGTTGAACTGGTAGGCATAGACCGGCACGAAGCGGGCCCAGGCGCGGTTGAGCATGCGCGCGGTGCAGGCCTTGTAGCCCTGCATCAGATCGATGTCCGCCAGTGAGGGGCTGGCATATTGGTCGAGCGGGTAGCGCGCCAGCAGGCGCTTGGCCGCGACCTCGCCGAACGAGGCGACGTGGCTCAGATATTCCTCCTTGGTGAGGACCGGACCGCCGGAGGCCTCGGGCAGGAAGAAGGCCTGCTCGTCGGCGACCAGGCCGG
>CAIVDX010000624.1 GCA_903904805.1 uncultured Rhodospirillales bacterium | reverse complement strand
CGCTACTACATCTATCTCGAGCGGCAAAAGGCGCAGGCGGCGCAGAGCGGCGCGGGCAAATAGGCCGGCCTATTCAAGCCAGTCAGGCACCGGCAGGTTCTTGCTGCGCAGGAAGCTGGGGTTGAACAGCTTCGACTGATAGCGCGCCCCTCCGTCGCACAGGATGGTGGCCACCACGTGGCCCGGTCCCATCGCGCGGGCCACACGCACCGCCGCCGCCACATTCAGCCCGGCGGAACCTCCCACCGACAGCCCCTCATGCACCAGCAGGCTGAAAACCTGCTCCAATGCCTCGGCATCGGGGATACGTACGGCGTCGTCGATGAGCACATCCTCCAAATTGCCGGGCACGCGCGACTGGCCGATGCCCTCGGTGATCGAGCTGCCGGAAATACTGAGATCGTTGCTTTTCACCCAGCCATACAAGCCACTGCCCTCGGGGTCGGCGAGCACGACGCGCACGCCCGGCTTGCGGGCCTTCAGCGCCAGCGACACGCCGGCCAGGGTGCCCCCGGTTCCACAGGCGCAGGTGAAGGCGTCAACCGCGCCAGATGTCTGGTCCCAGATTTCCACGCCGGTCGTCAGACGGTGACCCTCACGGTTGGCGAGATTGTCGAACTGGTTGGCCCACACCGCGCCGAGTTCCTCGGCCAGGCGCTTGGACACATGCACATAATTGCCGGGGTCGCGATAGGGCTTGGCGGGAACAAGGCGCAGATCGGCGCCGATCATGCGCAGGAAGTCGATCTTCTCCTGGCTCTGCGTCTCCGGCATCACGATCACGCTGCGATAGCCGCGCGCATTGGCCACCAGTGTGATGCCGATGCCGGTGTTGCCGGCGGTGCCCTCGACAATGGTGCCGCCAGGCTTGAGCACGCCGCGGCGTTCGGCATCCACGATGATGGCGAGCCCCGCGCGATCCTTGACGGAGCCGCCGGGATTCATGAATTCCGCCTTGCCCAGAATGGTGCAGCCGGTCGCCTCGGAGGCGCGGCGCAGGCGGATCAGCGGCGTGTGGCCAATGGCACCGACGAGGCCGTCAGCCACGCCAGGCAACGTGGGATTTGCAGCGTTCTGCATGCTCAGGCACCCTTATCTCAAACGACCCAAACCGCCCGCGCAAGGCGGTGCCGACGCCATCACTGACATGAAACAGGACACCACGCCATGATCCCGAACATTCCACCAAAACAGAGCTGGGAGGCTCTGACGTCCGAGCCGAATACGCAACTGGTTGACGTGCGCACCGACGCTGAATGGAACTTTGTCGGGCTGCCGGACCTGACGGATGCCGGCAAGCAGCCGGTGCTGATTTCCTGGCAGGTCTATCCCACCATGCAGGTGCACCCAAGCTTCACCGAGGCGCTGCTGAAGGCGGGGCTCACCCACGACGACCACATCTACTTCATCTGCCGCAGCGGGGCGCGCAGCATGGCGGCGGCCCAGGCCGCCGCCGCGGCGGGCTTCAAACATGTGTTCAACGTCGCCGAGGGATTCGAGGGTGATGTGGACGCACGCGGTCACCGCGGGACGAACAATGGCTGGAAGGCGGCCTCGTTGCCGTGGCGGCAGCGCTAGGCGACGGTTGGCGGCCATGGAGGTCCGGCAGCATCTAACCCTGCCAGACCCCCAGGACCACCGGCGTCACTCCGCACTCCAGGCGTTCGGGAGGTTTGCGGCCTAGCGGCCCCAATGAGGTCCGAGGGCGAAGTCCCCGGCCTGAGATTTTGCTGTCTACGGCAAAAAACGCGGATCGTAGAACTTGCTCAGGTCCGGCTTCTCATCGACCAGCCCGATCTCGGTGATCGCCCGCGCCAGTTGATCCAGTTGCGCCTGGCTGAACTTACCATCACGCGACCACATCTGGCGCTGCGTGTCATATTCCGATGTCATCACGCTCTCCGGCAGCGCGGTGACCTTCATGCCGATCTTCACCGCCTCTGCCTTGTGATCCAGCAGCCAGGTGATGCTCTCGTACCAGCCCTTCAGGAAGCGCTTGAGCACGTCGGGATGGCCCTTGATGAAGTCATCATGGGCGATGATCGAGTTGGCGGCGAACCCGGGCACATAATCCTGCGCTGTCATCAGCACGCGGCCGCGATTCTGTTCGGCGAGCGTGAGGCCGACTGCGGCATCCGACATCACCGCATCGACCTGACCGGTCAGCAGCGCGGCCACCTGGTTGGCCAGCACGCCGCCAACGGGCACTGGGGTGATGCCATCCGGGCCCCAGCCCTTGCTGCGCGCAAGCTCGAGCGCCATCCAATAGGTGAGCGTGCCCGCCTGCGTCACGCCGATCTTTTTGCCCTTGAGATCGTCAACGGTCTTGATCCCGTTCACCACCGAGATCGCCATGTTCACCGGATAGACCACGATCGCGCCAACGGTCTTGTGCGGCGATCCCTTTACCTCGAAGGCGAAATCCGTAGAGCCCGTCAGGCCGACATCCGCCGCGCTGGCGATCAGGCCCTGGTTGAGCTTGGCGGCACCTGAGAATTCCAGCTTCTGTGCATCGATCCCCAGACGCTGGAAGATGCCGGCCTCGTTGCCAATCTCGGGCACGGCGAAGCTGAAGGCCTGCGCGGCCTGGCCGACACGAATCACATCGGCGGCGTGCGCGCTTGACAGAGCGAAACAGGCGACGGCAGCGCAAAGAAGCATGCGTGGGGTGTGCACGAGGTCCTCCCGGAGTTTTATTGCGCCGAACCCTGCCCTAAGCCCGCCGTGAAGTCCATCAGGGCCCAGGCCAGACGTTTCAGGACATCGCCGCCCATCCCTTCCAGATTCTTAAGCGGCCCGATCGCTAATCACCTGACCGCACCTCAAGGGCGACGAACCAGGGCCAGCGCTGGTCGAGCACCCTGCCATCGTCATCGGCAAGCCGGCCGTTGGGTGACACCGGCACATGCTTCATCGTGACCGCGTCATCCACATTGCCGCCGATCACCGATAACTGCCCTGGCTCGCCCGCAACCACGATGTCGCAATGACCGGGAAAGCGGCGGCCTGTCAGTGTTGCCAACGTGATGGCTTCAGCGCCGTCCCGCCCCATGCAGATCACATCGCCTGGCCGCGGCGCGTAATCGCGCGGCGCGTGCGCGATCAGCAGCGGCGCGCGACCGCTGGCGGCAGCGTTGATATAGTCAGCATGGGTGGCGCTGTAAGGGAACGCATCGCCGGCACCGGCGATGCGCATCACATAGGAGATGAACGCCGCCGACCAGGCATAAAAGCCGTCGCGTCGTGCGGAGAATTCGACGCCGCGACCGTCATGCTTGCCGGTCCATCCCACCTCGACGGACTCCGGTGGCATCGCCGCGAACCAATATTCGCCAACGCGCTGCCACAGCCCCTCATCGCGCTCGGGCTTGTCGAATGTCGGGCGCGGACCGGGCGGATCGTCATCGACGGGCGAGCCGAACAGGCGCCATTCGCGTTGCGCGATGGCGACGATGGCGGCGCGATGGATCGGCTCATACGGCACGGCGGCGAAGGGCGGCACATGCGCCGCACGTGCGGGGATCACCACCGTGCCGCCGCCGCCCTCAGCCGCACAGCCGCCAAGCAAGCACAGAGCGACCAGCGCGGCGTGCCTCATGCGCGTTCCGGAAACAGTCCAAGCAAGCCAGCTTCGGACGCATCGCAGCGGCCGCGCTCGGTGATCAGGCCGGACACCAGTCGTGCGGGCGTCACGTCAAAGGCGGGGTTCGCGGCACCGCTGCCCCGCGGCACCACGCGCACGCTGGCGGGAATGCCATCGGCGCCGAGGCCGGTGACGTGCGTCACCTCGTCCTCCGCGCGCTCCTCGATGGGAATTTCCTTCACGCCGTCACCAACCGTCCAATCGATGGTGGTCGACGGCAGCGCCACCCAGAACGGCACTTCATTGTCGAAGGCCGCGAGCGCCTTGAGATAGGTGCCGATCTTGTTGG
>CAIVDX010000623.1 GCA_903904805.1 uncultured Rhodospirillales bacterium | reverse complement strand
GCCGTCGCCACGGCCCAGCCGCAGCAGGGCCACGAGGTCGATTTGCTCGTCTTCGTCGAGCGCATTGATGAAAGCTGACAGCTCCTGACGGGTCGGATCGTCGGCATGTGCTTCCAGCACCGAAGCCATCCCGTCATCGGTCGCGTTCGAGCCGGAATTCGGGTCCGTTACGACATCCTGCACATCGAATTCGCGCGCCTTCACGATGATGAAGCACACCTTGTCGGTCGCGATCTCCAGCGCGCGGGGCTCGGCAACGTCTATATGTTTCATCGGTTGCTCCTGGAATATTGGTGGGCTTTGCGGGGGCGGGCTTGGGGTGAACGGGTTCGCAGAGCCGATGTTCCCTCTTTCACCGGCGCGGGATGCAACTTGGGGCATCGCCGGGACGTTGCCCCTTCAGTCCCAGGAGGATTCCCATGACGCGACAGCTTATTTCATTGATCGCAGCGGCGGGCCTCGCCTCGACGGCGGCCTATGCCGCGGATCCAGCCCCGAATATCGCCGCAAGCACAGCCATGGCCGTCGGCACCGACACGTTCCTGACCCAGGTGGCTGGCGGCAATCAGTTCGAGATCGACAGCAGCGGTCTCGCCCTGACGGAAACCAAGTCCGAAGCCGTGCGTATGTTTGCCACGCAGATGATTGCCGACCATTCCGCCGCGGCCATCAAGTTCAAGAAAGCGATCACGGAGGCAAACCTCAAGGCACCCCCGGAAGGCACGGACGCCAAGCATCTGGCCATCATCGCCGACCTGCGCAAAATGGACGGGGCCGCCTTCGACAAGGCCTATATCGACGCGCAATACAAAGCGCATGTGGAGACGGTCGCGCTTTTCGAGGCCTATGCCGGCCAGGGCGACAACAGCCGCATCAGGCAGTTCGCTCAGGAGCTGCTGCCGACGCTGCGCAGCCATCTCGACCACGTCAAAAAGCTGAAGGCCTCCTAGAAGCGGAGTCTGACGCATTCGGCCGCGGCCATGGCGTTCTCGCGCGCCTGGCCGCGTCCGATGCTGCCCGCCATGGCGAGACTTCGCGTCTGGCTCTCGACGATGCTCTTGAGTGTATCAGGGGTCGGCTGGCCGGCGACAACCGCCGCGTAGATGGCCTTGCCATCCGGCTGCAGGTTGGCTGCACAAGCGTCGGCCGCGGCGCCATCCGCATACGCCGCGGGCGCCAGGCTCGTCGCCATGAACAATATCGCCAATTTGATCGCCTTCGCCTTCATGGCGCACTCCCTCATCGATGGTGTAATGACAGTGGTACCGTCTGCTGCGAGGAAATTCGATGCCCTTTTCATCCCTCCAGCGACGCGTCAGCTCTGCGATTATTGCGGGTTTGGTGGCGACGATCGGTCCAGCCTCTGCACAGGACCCTGTCTGGAGCCAGTATAGCGGCCTGACGGCCATCGAAATTCCTTTCGCCAACGGCCCGATCAGCGCCGCGCATGTGCCCGACATCTATCTGAAACTGCATGGCGCTGCTGCCAGGCGCTTCGGCATGGACACGGGATCGACCGGCATCGCCGTGGC
>CAIVDX010000622.1 GCA_903904805.1 uncultured Rhodospirillales bacterium | reverse complement strand
TCTTTTTTTCAAAAAAGAAGGCTCTTCCTGCCTACAGAAACGACAGTTCCCGCGCCTCAAGGGCTGCCACATCGAGCAGGCGTTCGATCACCTCGGGCTCCTGCGCGCCGGCGATGGCGTGGCGGCCGGCGATGACGAAGCAGGGGACGCCGTTGATGCCGAGGCGGTGGGCGCGGAGGTTTTCGGCGTGCACGCTTTCCAGGTCGGCTTCCGAGCGCAGGAAGTCGCGGGCCGCCTGGGGATCGAAGCCCAGGGAGGAGGCGATGGCGATCAGGATGGTTTCGTCACCGATGTCCAGCCCGTCGGCGAAGTGGGCGGCGAACAGGGCTTCGACCAGATCGACCGCGCGGCCGATGCCGGAGGCCCAGCCGACCAGGCGGTGGGCGTCGACGCTGGAGGGGGTGCGGCGGATGCGGTCGAAGCGGAAATTCAGGCCTTCGTTGCGGCCGATCTCGCTGATCGAGGCGTAGAGGCGGCGGGCGCGTTCCTCGCCGCCATATTTGCGCAGCACGTAGTCGGCCCGCGAGAGGCCGGAGCGCGGCATGTCCGGGTTCAGCAGGAAGGGGCGCCAGGCCAGGCCGATCTGCAGGTCTGGCCGGCGGCGGACGGTGCGCAGCATGCGGCGCACGCCGAGATAGCACCATGGGCAGACGAGATCGTAGACCACCTCGATGTCGAGCGGGGTCGTTGCGGTGCGCAGCACGGGGGGTGTCAGCATATTCACGGCGGTGCAGTATGGGACGGCAGCGCCGTGCTGGGCAAGCAATGCCTTGGCCGGTGCGGCGGAAAAGCTTTGGGAGGAGCGGTGATGCGTTTGCAGATGTTCGACCTGGCCGGCGCGGACCCGGCGGTGCGGTTCAGCCCCTATTGCTGGCGCATCCGCATGGCCTGCGCGCTGAAGGGCATTGCGCTGGAGACCCTGCCCTGGCGTTTCACCGAGGCGGCACTTCTGCCCGCGGGCCATAAGAGCGTGCCGACCCTGGTGCATCCGGGCGGCGCGATGAGCGAGAGCTTCGACATCGCGGTGTGGCTGGAGGAGCAGTTTCCCGATACGCCGGCGATCATGGGGGACGCGCTGGGGATCGCGCATCTGCGCCTGATCGCGGCGTGGACCGAGGCGCAGGTGAGTGCGGCGCTGGTGCGCAATGTGGTGCTGGACATCTGGAGCGCGTTGGCGCCGGAGGACCAGGCCTATTTCCGCGAGAGTCGCGAGCGTCGGTTCGGGGCGAGCCTGGAATTCGTGCAGGATGGGCGCGAGGGGCGGGTGGAGGCGGTCCGCACCGCCTTGCAGCCGGCGCGCATGGCGCTGCGCAAGGGCCCGTTCCTGGGCGGTGAGCGGCCGAGCTTCGCGGATTGCCTGCTGTTCGCGCCGTTCATGTGGGTGCGCTCGATCAGCCTGTTCGACCCGCTGGAGCCGTCGGATGCGATATTCGCCTGGCGCGAGCGGATGCTGGATGCGGCTGGCGGGGTTGCGCGGGCGGCAGCCCGGGCTGTCTAGCGCCCCTATGGCGGCCCGCATCGCGGCACGCTAAGAGCCCGTTCTTCGTGACGTTGGCCAAGGGGAAGAACATGTCCACACCACATTCGACCGCGCCCGACGCGGCGGACCCACTCACCCCGCGCCAGATCATGTCCCTGATCGCCACCGTGCTGGTGCCGGTGGTCGTGTGGTACGCCCCGCTTGGGCTGGCGGCGAACACCCAGCATGGCCTGGCGATCATGTTCTTCCTGCTGACCGCCTGGATCACGGAATCGCTCGATTATGCGGTGGCGGGTCTGATCGGCTGCTTCCTCTACTGGGCGCTGAAGGTGGTGAAGTTCCCCACGGCGTTCAGCGGGTTTATCGACACCACGGCGTGGTTCATCTTCGGCGCCATTCTGATCGGCCAGATCGCGACGAAATCCACCATCGCCAAGCGCATCGCCACCGCGGTGCTGCTGCGGGTGGGCACCTCCTATTCGCGGCTGCTGCTGGGGCTGATCGTCACCGACTTTCTGCTGACCTTCATCGTGCCGTCGGGCATCTCGCGGCTGGTGATCATGGCGGCGGTGGCGCTGGGGCTGGTGGAGACGTTCGAGCTGAAGAAGGGCAGCAACATCGCGCGCGGCATGTTTCTGGTGCTGACCTATACGGCGGTGTTCTTCGACAAATTCATCCTGGCCGGCGCGGCCTCGATCACCGCGCGGGGGCTGATGGAGAAGGCGGGCG